>QKFE01000365.1 GCA_003252225.1 Kiritimatiellales bacterium
CTGGGGAAAACACCGCTCTATTTTCAGAGTGAAAATGAAATCGCCCATTTGGAACGCGTTTATGCCCAGACCAATTTTATGGATACGGCCTACGACTCCGTGCGCATCGATTCATTAAACACCGTTTCGCTGCCGCAACGGTGGGGTTTTTTAAATCTGGTTCCGCGCGCGACGTGGCGCGGAACCTATTATTCGAAATCCAATCCGGCTTTTGGCGACGGCGATGAAATGCGGCAGATTCCCGGTGCCGGAATGGAGGTTTCCTTTCAGGCGGCCAAGGTGCTTTCGGATCGCGAACGCTGGTACGGAAAAGGACTGCGCCACAAAATCGAGCCCTATGCCGATTATATTTACGAGAACTCATCGGTTGCTTCGGAACAGTTGCTGCAGTTTGACCGCGTGGATGAACTCGACGATGAAAACAAACTGCAGCTCGGCCTGCGGAATGTGCTGCAGACCAAGCGCGATGACCGTGTTTCACGCTTTATCGACCTCGATCTGTATACCTATTGGCTCGTGGATAAAAACGGCGGAACCAATAATTTCGATTCGCTGTTTGTCGATGCCCGGATGCCGCTGACCGCCCGGAATATGATTGATATGGAAGGCGAATACGACTGGTACCGCGGAACGATCCCGTACTGGAACATCCGCTATTCCTACAAACGCGATGACATTACGCTGGGAATGGAATACCTGTTTACCGAAGCCTCCGCAGATACACGCGAAATGTCGCTCTGGACGCCGCGAATCAACCTTTTTCCTGACGGGAAATATTCCTTTGAAACCTACGCCCGCTACGAAGACATGCGCAACGACCTCGAAGAGGTTGCCTTTATCGCTTATGCCAACTGGTGCTGTATGCGTTACGGACTGGGTTACCATTTTTATGATAACGATGAGCACCGAATCATGTTTTCGATCGGCCTTTCCGCCTTCCCCGAAGCCCGCATCTCCAGCAGTTTCTAAAACAGACAAACGCCTCTGTTGCCGTTGTAATAACCGCAAGCGGCGGATTGATGTTCGCTCTGAACCGACCGCTTTTTTATTGCCGATCCGGCTATAAGCTTTTGACTGCGTTTCGAGATTTGTTTAATCTCCCCATGTAGCAAGGAGGAGCTATGGCAGGAACGATGAATGCAGTTATTCTGGCGGGGGATCGGCGGGCGAGTATTGAGGTTCGAAACGAGAATAAAGCATTCCTTCTGCTGAAAGATATCCCCCTGTTCATCCATGTTTTGCGTGCGCTGCAACAGGCCGAAAGTATCGAAACAGTTGCCATTGTCGGCAATGTGGAACGCATCCGGAACCTGCTCGAAAAACATGCTTCAACCGATAACGTGCTGCTGGTTGAGCAACGCGATAATATGATCGAAAACTTTAAGGCCGGATATGTCGCTGCACTCGGATTTGATGCTTCAACCGATTTCTGGAGCCTGAAAGGAACCGAACATGAAAACACCCCGCTGTTTGTTTCCCCGTGCGATATCCCGTTGCTGACCGCTGCCGAAGTCGATGAATTTGTCCGGCGCAGCAACCTGATTGAATACGACTATTCGATTGGAATCACATCGCGCGATGTTCTGGTCCATTATCATCCGACCGATAAAAAGTCCGGCATTCAAATGATTTATTTCCACGTCAAAGAAGACCTCATGCGGCACAATAACCTGCACATTGGAAAACCGCTCCTTTTCGATCATCTCGACTATGTCGAAAAAATGTACGAATGGCGGTATCAGACCCGCCTTGCCAATATTCTCCGGGTGCTCTTTTCCGCGCTGACGCACGGCTTCCGGTTTGCGATGGGGCTGCGTGTTTTCATCCTCATGCAGCTCTCGCTTTATTATGACCGGCACGGTCATCCCAGGCTATCTGACCGCGTTCGTTCACTTGCCGGACTCAACCGTTTGGCCGAAGGAATCGGCAATGCCATCGGGGCCCGCGTGCAGATTGTTTATACCCACTTTGGCGGCGCCGCCCTCGATGCCGATAATGAAAAAGACCTCGCCGTAATTGAAGAGCACTACGACGAGTGGATGGAATATCAGCGTAATTTGAAGTGAATGCTACCCGTGCGAGCAGTCTTCGACCACAATCCGATTGCCGTGCACTTCAATAATGCGGACTTCTGTTTGGCGCGGAATGAAATCGCCCTGTGTAACGACATCGATTTTCCGCCCTTCAAAATAGGCCGTACCGCTGGGTCGCAGATCGGAGTGGCTGACGCCTTCCAGCCCAATCAGGTCGGTTTCCTCTTCAATATCGGGGAGCACCGCATCGAGTGCAATTCCGCGGAACATTTTCGTTTGAGGCAGAAACTTCCCGGCAATCAAAACCAGAACCACCGAACCGGCAAAGGCCAGTGTCACATTCATCAGCGGTTTGGCCAGTGTTTCCGCTGAATAGGAAGCCGGGGTCCATTCGCCGGGCATGTGTTCAATCATGGCGTTGATCAGCGCAAGGAAAATCAGGATCAGTCCGCTGATGCCCATTAAACCGAAACCCGGCGTCACAAAGATTTCAATGGCCAGCAGGGCGATGCCGAGTGAAAAAATAAGGATGTCTTCCATCCCGGAAAGACCGGCGATATGGTGCCCGAAAAAGAAGAGCAGCAGGCAGCTGATTCCGAGTATGCCGAAAAGCCCGAAACCCGGTGTTTTAAATTCGAGCCACAGTCCGCCGAGTCCGACCAGTAGTAAGATCTGAGCCAGACCGGCGACAAAGCGGGCAATTTTTTCAAGGCCGGTTGTTTCGATGGTTTTCTGTTCAGCGTTTTCGAGTCCTATTTTTGAAAGCATCTCTTCGATATTGCTCACGGTACCTTTTGATAGCAGCGGTTTTTTTTCTTCGCCGACGAGTTGTTCGGCCTCGGTATTTGTCATCGTCAGCACCTTGCCTTCCGGGCTGATAATGGTTTCGCCGTCCTTGTATTCAATATCCGCCCGAACCATTGCTTCGGCCAGTTTCGGGTCATATCCGCCCTGTTCGGCGGCAGAGCGGACGTGGGCTGCGACATACGACGTCATCTTTTCTTTTTCGGCTGCCGGCAGTTCCTGCACACCGGTCAGTCCGAGCGAAATGGGGGTGATGTCGCCGATGACCGAACCGGGCGACATATAAATCACCGGTGTGGAAAGGGCGATTAATCCGCCGGCGGAAATGGCTTCGCGTTCAACGAAGGTGTAAACCGGAACCTTTGATTTGCCGAGGGTGGAAACAATGGCGAGTGCGGAATCGACCCGTCCTCCGGGAGTATCCATTTCAATGATGATGGCGTCGGCTTTTTTTCGGGCGGCCTCGTCAACGCCGCGCCGTACAACATAGAGGAGGGCCGGTTCGATCATCTCCTTGATAGGAATCACATATACCAGCGGCCGGTCATCCGCTTCCTTCGCGTGAGCAGAGTTGAGCATGAGCGCGGCGATGAGTGTGAATATGATTTTCCGAAGCATGGATAGTCCTCCCTGAAGTGCAAAAATTTAACCACGAAATATACGAAGCACACGAAAATTAAGTTACAATTTCTGGCAACTTTTCGTGTGTTTAGTGTATTCCGTGGTTTGAGGAATTTAAAAATGGATTTGAACGGTAAGAGGGCGTTGGTGACTGGCGGTGCGGTACGCATCGGTCGGGCGATTACAGAAGCGTTGCAGTCTGCCGGTGTTGAAGTGGTGATTCACTACCGAAACTCGGAAGATGAGGCGAAAGCGCTTTCGCCTTTCACGGTGCAGGCCGACCTTCAATCGATGGCGGAGTGTTCCGCTTTAATTGAAAAGGCCGGGCCGGTTGATATTCTGGTGAACAATGCGTCGATTTTTACGAAAGATGCAATGGCCGACGGAACACCGGAACGGGTGCAGCGCGAATTTAATGTGAACCTTTTTGCGCCGATGGAACTGACCCGTAAATTTGCAGCGCAGACTGAAAACGGGGCGGTCATTAATTTGCTCGATCGCCGTATCCGCTGCCATGATTCAACCTGTGTGCCGTATTCGATCACCAAAAAAGGGCTCGAAGAATTAACCAAACTAACGGCGGTTGAATATGCGCCGAACATTCGCGTGAATGCCGTTGCGCCGGGGCCGATTCTTCCGCCGCCGGGCAGTCCGGCGGAAAGCGCACGCGAACTGGCCGGAAATATTCCGCTCGAAAATCTGCCGACCCCGGAGCAGATCGCGGAGGCGGTTTTGTTTTTATTGAAAGCCGATTCAGTAACCGGGCAGGTCATTTATGTCGACGGCGGACAGCATTTATTGGGAAACGGAACGTAGAAGCGACGCCCTCGTCGCTTCACCGAGTAAAGAGAACGTGACGAGGGCGTCGCGTCTACGTTGGAGAGTTGAGCATGGACAAAATTTTTATTCGCGATCTGTCCCTGCGCTGCATCATCGGAATCTACCCCGAAGAACGGCGCGAAAAGCAGGACATTATCATTAATGTCGAAATGCACGCCGATTTGCGGAAGGCCGGCCGGTC
>QKFE01000338.1 GCA_003252225.1 Kiritimatiellales bacterium
GGCGTCGAAATCCTCTCCAATCCGGAAAAGGCCTTTAAAGGACTGCAGCGCGAACCGCTGCGGGCGAAAGGCGGTAAATCGGTCACGCAGCTGACCTACGCAAAACAGGGCATAATTACCCCCGAAATGGAATTCATTGCCATCCGCGAACAGGTCGAACCCGAATTTGTGCGCGCTGAAGTCGCGGCGGGCCGCGCCGTCATTCCGCTGAATATCAACCACCCGGAAGCGGAGCCGATGATTATCGGCCGGAAATTCCGCACAAAAATAAACGCCAATATCGGCAATTCCGCGCTCGGCTCCTCCATTGAAGAGGAGGTCGAAAAAATGCAGTGGGCCACCCTTTGGGGCGCGGATACGGTGATGGATCTTTCGACCGGCGCCGATATTCACGATACGCGCGAATGGATTGTCCGCAATTCGCCCACGCCGATCGGAACCGTTCCGCTCTATCAGGCCCTTAAAAAAATCGATGACGATGCCGACGGGCTCAGTTGGGAGCTTTACCGCGATACGCTGATTGAACAGGCCGAGCAGGGCATCGACTATTTCACCATTCACGCCGGTGTTTTAAAGAAGGACATTCCCGCCGCCAAAAAACGCAAACTGGGCATTGTCAGCCGCGGCGGCTCCATTATGGCGAAATGGATGATCGATAACGGGCAGGAAAATTTCCTTTTCACCCGCTTCCGCGAAATCTGCGAAATCATGCGTGCGTACGACATCACCTTTTCGCTGGGCGACGGAATGCGGCCGGGCTGTATTGCCGACGCCAACGACGAAGCCCAATTGAGCGAACTCAAAACGCTCGGCGAACTGACGAAAATTGCGTGGGAATACGGCTGCCAGGTCATGATTGAAGGGCCCGGACATGTGCCGCTCGACAAGATTAAGGTCAATATGGATCTTCAATTACAGGACTGTTACGAAGCACCCTTTTACACCCTCGGTCCGCTCGTCACTGACTGCGCCGCCGGATACGACCACATTAATTCCGCCATCGGCGGGGCGGTGATCGGCTGGTACGGCACATCGATGCTCTGCTACGTCACCCCGAAAGAACACCTTGGCCTGCCGAACCGTGACGATGTGAAAGAGGGGGTAATCGTGCATAAAATTGCCGCCCATGCCGCCGACCTCGCAAAAGGCGTCGCCGGGGCCATGGATCGCGATGAGGCGATGCGCAAGGCGCGCGGCGAATTCCGCTGGGAAGATCAATACAACCTCTCTTTCGATCCGGAGCGCGCGCGGGAATATCGTCGTGTTTCGCTGCCCCCCGGCGAACGCGAGAAAATGGATCAGCACTACTGTTCAATGTGCGGCGAACGCTACTGTTCCATGCGTATTTCCGAGGAAATCCGGCAATCATAAAATGCGGAAATACAGGCTGATTTTTCCGGCGAAAAAATGCGGGGAAAAGTCATGTTTTTCACCTTTCAATCGATTTTGTCCGTAGGCTGTTCCAAATCAGCGGGTTTTAAAATCAGCACAATATGCTTTTAATTTTTTCTGTCTAAAACAGCTCTGCGGGAGTATGCTCGCTTACGTGAAAAGAAAGGGGATGCGCAGTACATGATCTTATAGGTGGCCCGGCGGAAAATCCGCTTGGCCGGACATCAGAAACCAACCATGAAAGGAGCCGATGTATGCACACTACATCAACGCACAACAACCCCGCACCTTCCTATTATACTGAGTCATATTCGGGGATTCCGGTCGACGTGCAATTCCGACATATGCGCGAATCGAAGCGGGTGATCGGAGTGGTTCAACAATTGATGGAAAAGTTTGAAAAGTATGATCTCTACGGCGCGCGAGTCACAGTGACGGTTGATGAAACGCATCATCGGGAAGGCAAAAACGTCTTCCAGATCAAGGTACGGCTCAACGTACCCGGCGAGCGGCTTTACGTCGCCCGCAGTCAGGAACGCACCGGCATGCACGACGGCGTATACGTCGCCATCGCCGATTGTTTCGAAGGTATCGAACGGCAGCTCAATAAAAAACATGCCCGCCGGTCAAGCCACCGGCTCCAGCAAAAAGCAGCCTGAGTTTTTCCCCTAAACAAACACACAATAGCCTCCGAGCTCCGCTCGGGGGCTTTTTCTTTAAGGGGAAGGGGGCGCGGGGGAAACCAAGTGTGCCAGTGTGGCGCAGGTGTGCCATTCACTCGGGCGGAAGTGGGACAGGTGGCGCAGTTCCGCCTGTGGCGGAACAGGGTTAAGTTTTAAGGGGTTAAGTTTTAAGTTGTTTGTTTTGAATGAATTGTATCTATCGGTTTTCTCCCTGTGTTCACTGGCACGCTTTGTGTTAAAGGGGCGGTCGTTGAATGTGACAACCCATTTTAAATTAGGAGACATACCATGAGTAAAGCAGGATCTAAAGTGTTGGGTATCGACCTCGGTACCACCAATTCGTGCATGGCGGTGATGGAAGGCGGCGAGCCGACCGTGATCCCGAATGCCGAAGGCGGGCGTACAACCCCCTCTATTGTGGCGTTCACAAAAAGCGGTGAGCGGCTGGTCGGAACCGCGGCAAAACGTCAGGCGGTAACCAACCCGAAAAACACCATTTTCTCCGTGAAGCGTTTTATGGGCCGCAAATACAGCGAAGTGGCGCACGAAATCGACCTTGTGCCCTATGATGTGGTCGAGGCGAAAAACGGCGATGCGCACATTAAAATCGGCGACAAGGTTTACAGCCCGCCGGAAATTTCGGCGATGATTTTGCAGAAGCTGAAAGCCGACGCGGAAGCCTATCTGGGCGAAACCATTTCACAGGCGGTGATTACGGTTCCGGCCTATTTCAACGATTCGCAGCGGCAGGCGACGAAAGATGCGGGTAAAATCGCGGGCCTCGAAGTGCTGCGTATTATCAATGAGCCGACTGCGGCCTCGCTGGCCTACGGATTGGATAAAAAGTCGGAAGAAAAAATCGCCGTATATGACCTCGGCGGCGGTACGTTCGATATTTCCATTCTCGATATCGGCGACGGCGTGTTTGAAGTGGCCGCAACCAATGGTGACGGCCACCTCGGCGGCGATGATTTTGACCAGAAAATCATTAACTGGCTGGTAGCTGCTTTTAAAGCCGATCAGGGCATCGACCTTTCGAGCGATCCGATGGTACTGCAGCGTTTGAAGGAAGCCGCTGAAAAAGCAAAGTGTGAACTCTCCAGCTCGCAGTCGACCGAAATTAACCTGCCGTTTATTACGGCGGACGCAACCGGCCCGAAACATCTGAATGTGACCCTTTCCCGTGCGAAGCTTGTGGAGCTATGCGACGATCTGATTGATAAGGCGATTGCGCCGGTTAAAACCTGCCTGAAAGATTCCGGCCTGAGTCAGTCGGAAATTGACGAAGTGATTCTCGTGGGCGGTTCCACCCGTATGCCGAAGGTGCAGGATTCCGTGAAGGAAATTTTCGGAAAGGATCCGCATAAAGGGGTGAATCCGGATGAAGTGGTGGCCATCGGCGCATCCATTCAGGGCGGTGTTTTAAAGGGCGAAGTCAAAGACGTGCTGCTGCTTGATGTGACTCCGCTGACGCTCGGTATTGAAACCCTCGGCGGCATTATGACTCCGCTGATTGAGCGCAATACGACGATCCCGGCGAAGAAGAATGAAATCTTCTCTACGGCAGCCGACAATCAGCCGGCGGTGGAAATTCACGTGCTGCAGGGTGAGCGTAAAATGGCCAACGCCAATAAAACGATCGGCCGTTTTAATCTCGACGGTATTCCGCCGGCCCCGCGCGGTACGCCCCAGATTGAGGTGACGTTTGACATCGACGCCAACGGTATTCTGAAAGTGAGCGCGAAAGATCTCGGTACCGGCAAAATGCAGCATATCACCATCACCGCCTCTTCCGGCCTGTCCGATGAAGAGATTGATGCGATGATGAAAGATGCCGAAGCGCATGCCGCCGAAGATGCAAAGCTGAAAGAAAAAATCGACCTGAAAAATCAGGCGGATTCCACCGTATTCCAGACCGAGAAATTCATGAAGGAAAACGGCGATAAAATTTCCGCCGAGCAGAAGGCACAGGTTGAAGCCGCGATTGAGCCGGTTAAAAAGGCCATCGAAGCCGAAGATTACGAAGGGATGAAAAAGGCACTCGACGCCCTGAATGAAAAGATGCAGGCGGCCGCGACGGAGATGTATTCCAAGGCGCAGGGCGCTCCCGATATGGGCGGCAATGCGGGCGCTTCGTCCGGCGGTGAAAAGCAGGCTTCCGATGTTGAAGAGGCCGACTTTGAAATGGTCGACGAAGACAAGCAGAAATAAGGCATTTTAGATTGTTGATTGACGATTTCTGATTTGCGGGTCTGCGATGCCTTTAATTTGAACATTCCCGGCGACCGGATTCCATAAATCATAAATCAAAATTCTAAATTCAAAAATTACAAACATAAGGAGAGAAGTATCCATGAAGATTAAACC
>QKFE01000135.1 GCA_003252225.1 Kiritimatiellales bacterium
AATTTCGGGGTGTGTTTCAAATTATGCGACCGAAAGTAATCCGGCGCAATTTGAGGCGCCGTACGGGCTGGATGCCGAGCATTTGGCGAAAACGGTCACTTATTCATTGGCGTCCCGGCACTGGGATCTGCTTTCTTACGATCTTAACAGTGCGGAGGCCATCTACAGGGGAATTAAAATCCGTGTAACCTTTGCGCCCGGTGACAAGATTTCGATTGCCCGGATGGGAAAGAATAGACGTGAAGCTAGACACGTACAGAAATGGATGATCAGTTTTCAGAGAACCATTAATAAGGTGGCGCTTTACTGCGATGAAGATGACTTTAATGAGAAGCTAAAAGCTCGTCACATAAGTCCGCAACGGATAGAAGATCTGGCCAAGCAGGCGGGAATGTAGCGGCGGCTCTCCGGGCCGAGCGTTGAATACGGCCCGTTTAACGTAGACGCGATGCCCTCGTCGCGTTCCTTGTGTGCGGTGAAGCGACGGGGCGTCGCTTCTGCGTTAAAGCGCCCAGGCCAGCAATAGCGGGATGGTGACAACGGCGGCGAGGTGGGTGATGAGCAGGGTGGAGGCGATAAAGTCGGAATCGCCGCCGAAGCGTTCGCTGAAAACCAGACTGGTTACGGCGGCGGGCATGACGGCAATTACCGCCAGAATTCCGCGCGCGGTTTCTTCCATCGGGATCTGATTCAGAATCAGGATGAAAATTACCGGGGTAACGACGAGTCGGAGGGCGGACAAAAGCCAGGCGTGCCAGTCGAACGCGGCTTTAACGTCGAGCGCCGCAATGCGGCTGCCGGAAACGACCATTGAAACGCCGACGGTAGCTTTGCCGACGGTTTCAGCACCGTAATAAAAGAGTTCCAAAACGCGGCGGATGAGGTCGGAAAACAGGCCGGATTCGGGCAGTTCGGGGCTGAAAAGGTCGCGAACAATGACCCAGCAGATGGAAAAAATGAGGGCAATCAGCGGCGGGCCGAACATCATTTTGATGCCTTCGGAGAGTTTGCTGGAGCGGTTGAAAAGAAATACGCCGACGGTCCAGACGGTCAATTCAAAGCCCATCGAGGCGAAAACCAGCAGCGCGACACCGTCGTTTCCCCAAAGCATCATGACGAGAGGGAGGGGAAGGAACAGGTAGTTGTTGATGGTGTTTTGAAAGAGGAAGGCGCTGGCGCGGTTATGGTCGACATTTTTCATGAACCGGAGCGAAAGCAGCCCTAAAATAAGCCCGGTTCCGGCGATGGCGAGCGCCATTACGGGCATAATCCAGTTGTCGGCAAGCGCCTGTGCGTTGAGCCGGGTGACGGAGGAAAAAATGAGGCAGGGGTAGATGATGGAGATCAGAACCCGCACCATTTCGCTGGTGCCGACGGCGCTGACCACCCCGCGTTTCCGCGCGAAATACCCGATCGCCATCAGCACTAAAATGAAAAGAACCTGTAAAACGTAATTCATAAAGCAGTTATCAGTTATGGGTTATCCGTTATCGGGCTCCGTGATGGGCACGTTTCCGGCCAAGTCCTGATAACCGATAACGGATAACTGGAAATTAGAAAGTTCCAACTGAAACTTTTATTCCCTTCGTTCGTTGGCCATTCGTCCGTTTCCGCATGAAAAACCTCGTTTTATCGCTTGCATGACAGGGGGATACGTCTAATATGGCGCGCTCGTTCAGGGAAGGGGTGTGTTCCGGCTGAGTGGCTGGCGCTTCTTTCTGGACTAAATGGATAAACATAAGGTCAGGGTGCGCGTGTGCCCGCTTTAATATGGAATCAACAACAAACACAGTTATGGGTGCAGATAACGCAGCCATGGAAGCAATGTACGACGAAACCCTGAAAAACTTCACAGAAGGTTCGATCGTGCCCGGTAAAATCTTAAGCGTCGTCGACGGCGACGTACTCATTGATATCGGATATAAATCTGAAGGTATCGTTCCTGTTCAGGAATTCAGAGATCTGGCCGAAAATCCGGTCGGACAGGAAGTCGAAGTATACCTCGAACGTTTGGAAGATGATCACGGTATGATCGTCATCAGCAAACGCCGCGCAGAACAGCAGCGGGCCTGGGACTATGTGGTCAACGAATGTGAAGAAGGCAGTCTGGTTGAAGGAACCATCAAAAACGTGGTTAAAGGCGGCTTCATTGTCGACGTCGGCGTTGACGCATTTCTGCCGGGTTCTCAGCTCGACGTTACCCCGGTTCGCAATCCTGACGAACACATGGGTAAAACCTATCAGTTCCGCATTCTCAAAATTAATCTCGACCGCAAAAACATCGTTGTATCCCGCCGCGAACTCATTGAAGAGTCCCGCCGCGAATCCCGCCGTAAAATCCTCGCCGAAATTCAGGTTGGTCAGGTACGTCCGGGCGTGGTTAAAAACATCACCGATTTCGGTGCATTCGTTGATCTCGACGGTATCGACGGTCTGCTGCACGTAACCGATATGACCTGGGGCCGCATCAACCATCCTTCAGAACTGCTGAAAGTGGGCGAAAATCTGAAGGTGATGATTCTCGAAATCGACCTCGAAAAAGAGCGCATCAGCCTCGGCCTCAAACAGACCATGGAAAATCCGTGGGAAGAAATCGAAGCGCGCTATCCGATCGGCGGCCGTGTACACGGTAAAGTCGTTAACCTCGCTCCGTACGGCGCGTTCGTTGAGCTCGAAGAAGGCGTTGAAGGTCTGGTTCACGTTTCCGAAATGTCCTGGACCAAACGCATTCAGCGCGCGGCAGACGTACTCAACGTCGGCGACGAAGTCGACGCCGTTGTTCTGTCCGTCTCCACCGAAGACAAAAAGATCTCCCTCGGCATGCGCCAGACGGAAGAAAATCCGTGGGAAGTCGTGGCCGGCAAATATCCGATCGGCTCGCTGGTCACCGGTAAAGTCCGCAACTTCACCTCATACGGTGCATTCGTTGAGCTCGAAGAGGGCGTTGACGGTATGATTCACGTTTCCGATATGTCCTGGACGCGCAAAGTCAACCATCCTTCCGAAGTCCTCAAAAAGGGCGAAGAGGTTGAAACGGTTGTCCTCGAAATCGATTCCAACAACCAGCGCATTAGCCTCGGCCTCAAACAGGCGCAGGATGATCCGTGGGCCGGTATTGTCGACCGTTACCCGATCGGCGCGAAAGTCAGCGGTATTGTCACCAAGATTTCGAGTTTCGGCGCATTCGTTGAAATCGAAGAAGGAATCGACGGACTGGTTCATATCAGCCAGATCTCCGATGAACACGTTGAGCGCGTCAAAGACGTTCTGAATGTCGGCGACTCGGTTGAAGCCCGCGTTGTGAAAGTGGATCCGGTTGAACACCGCATCGGACTGAGCGTCAAAGCCGCCAAGGTGGAAGACGACGAATTCGAAGTGCAGGATGATATGCTCGAAGGCCTTCAGGCCGGTGCTGAGCTTGTCGATCTCGGCTCCGCATTCGACAACGCCTTCGGCGAAGCCCTCGAAGAGTGGCATCCGGGCGACAGGAAATAAGTCGACCGGTGTTCGATACAAAAAAACCTGCCGCATTTCCGGGCAGGTTTTTTTGTGACTTTCACGGGCGGTTGTGGCTAAATGCGCGCTTTCTCCGTAGAAACAAATCGAGCACGAAATCACGGAGAACACAGAGGAATCCGTCTTTGTGATTTTGTGCCTTGAGAGAGCAGAGCGAACGGGTGAGATAAAGATTCTGCGGAAGAGTAGGGCTGAATATGAACATTGAAGAACAACTCGATTTTTTATCGGCGCGTGCCGTTGATTTTATCAACCGCGACGACCTGAAAAAGAAGCTGGAAAAAGCACAGGCTGAAGGCCGGGGACTGCGTATTAAATACGGTGCCGACCCGTCCGCGCCGGATATTCATTTGGGCCACGTCGTCGGGTTGAATAAACTCCGCGAATTTCAGGATGCGGGCCACACGGTTGTATTCATTATCGGCGATTTCACCGGAATGATCGGTGATCCGTCCGGCAAATCGGCAACCCGTCCGGCACTGTCCAAAGAGCAAGTCGCGAAAAATGCCGAGAGTTATAAGGATCAGGTCTTCAAGATTCTTGATCCGGAAAAAACCGAAGTACGCTTCAATTCCGAGTGGCTCGGCGGGATGAAATTTGAAGATGTCATCCGGCTAACCGCGCACGTCACCGTTGCGCAGATACTCGCGCGCGACGACTTTTCAAAACGGTACAACGAAAACCGGCCGATCTCGCTGGTCGAATTCCTCTATCCGCTGGTACAGGCCTATGATTCGGTCATGGTTGAAGCCGACCTCGAACTGGGCGGAACCGACCAGCTGTTCAATCTGCTGCTCGGGCGCGAACTTCAGAAGGTAATGGGACAGGAACCCCAGTGTGTCATGACGCTGCCGCTGATTGAAGGTCTCTACGGTGTGCAGAAAATGTCCAAATCCCTCCACAATTATGTCGGCGT
>QKFE01000143.1 GCA_003252225.1 Kiritimatiellales bacterium
AGAACGGAGCTGATACCGGTTTCAACCAGCGGTTCGAGTTCTTTTAAAAGCCGGTCGATGCTGAGCCGGTATTGGCCGGGCATCGATTCAATTTCTTCGCGCCTGTTTTCGCCGTCGATCACAAACGTCGGCCACATAAATTTCTCGGGGCCGGGCAGGGGAGCGTCGAGCATCCGTCGAATTCCGGCGGATTGGCGCAGGCGTCTGAGTCGTACTTCGGGAAACATGATTTTTCTCCAGTTAACGGTCAGACTTTAGGGTTTTTCCCGACGAAGAGGAAGAAAAAGTAGGACAGGCATCCTGCCTGTCTGTAGGAGAGAATAGACAGGCAGGATGCCTGTCCTACTTTATCGCATCAGCAGCAGGAGGCGAGCGCCATAACGGCCGTGTCGGCGAATACGGTGAGTCCGAAGGCAAACCGGACGCTGCTCATTTGGTTTTCTCCGCAGCGAGGCGTTCGGACAGCGGCTGGAAGCGGTTGACCAAACGCATCTGTTCATCGGTCATGTTGGTCTGCATAAACTGCTTTACATAGTTGATGGCTTCATCGGCCGACATTTTGAGGATGTCGCGCACGATACAGCTGGTCATCACACCGGTGCGGCCGACGCCGGCGTTGCAATGGACAACCACGCGGGCCCCGGCGCGGAGATAGCCGGAAACCCGATCCACGGTTTTTGAAAAGGCGTGCAGTTCGGGGCTGGTATAATCGGCGATGGGGAAGCGGATGGGTTCGATGCCGTTCTGTTTATAAATTCCGATCACATCCCGTTTTGCTTTTCTTTCCAGTTCGGCATCGGTGACGAGCATGACGGCAAACTGGATTTTGTTTTGCTTATAAACTTTCAGCAGGGCGTTGCCGGGGTCGTACGGGCCGAACGGCATGGGGCTGACATACAGCCTGCCTTTCACCTCCAGCGGAATCTGGACGCAGGTTTTTTCTTTTGGGCGGAACAAAAACATAACTTCTCCAAAAAACGTTGGCGCAGATTAGAGCAGTTCATCCGGCGGCTGAAAGAAAAACCGGGTTTATTTCGCCTGATTGATAATCGCTTTCGTGGTTTCTTCCACTTCCAGCGCAATTTCTCTAAGAAGCGGAGAGTCGGAAAGCATATTGAGCATGGCACCCGGAAGGATCATCCCGATTTTGGTTTGGCCGTTTTCTGAATAGACCGATATACGGCAGGGCAGGGCCATATTCAGACTCATGTCCGAGGAGAGGACTGCATGGGCGCGGTGCGGATTGCAGATTTCGAGCACCTGACATTCATTATCAAGGTCAACCCCTTTGTTTTTCAGGGTTTGTTTCAGGTTGTGTATGTGCAAAACGCCGAACTGGTGATCGGCAGCGGCGGCTTGTACTGCGGCAACGGCATCCTCGACCGACTTGTCTGTGTTTACGATATATTTCACGAAAGTCTCCCTTGAATTGGCTGAAGGAACACTACCGGTTTCCGGCGGCTTTGGAAATTGAAACTTGCGGGCGAGATGTTCAAAGTCCGGCGTATGAATATTGAGCTGTTTATTAGCAACGCCCTTTTTTTCAAGGGGCTGTCGGACGGGCACCGCAAAGAGCTGGCGGAAATCGGCTCGCTGAAAAAGGTGAAGAAGCGGGAGTATCTTTTCCATGAAGGCGAAAAGGGCGGCAGTATGTTTCTGCTGGCCGGCGGTAATATTCAGCTGCACAAAAATACGGAAGACGGCCGCGAGGTGGTGATCCGGGTGATTAAGCCGGGAGAAGTTTTTGCCGAGGTGGTGCTTTTTGAAAAGGATCGTTTTCCGGTTTCGGCGCGCGCGGTGACGAATGCCGATGTACTTGTTTTTCCGCGCCAAGGCATTCACCGGCTTTTGGCGGAAGAGAGTTTCCGGAATGATTTTATCGCTTTGCTGATGGCGAAGCAGCGCTATCTCGCCGAGCGGATTCAGGAGCTGACGACGAAGGATGTTGAACACCGTTTCTTTACTTTCCTGCGCAGTCAGTACGGCGAAAAGGAAACCATCTTTACCCCGCTTTCCAAAAAGGACATCGCCGCTGCCATCGGCACAACCCCCGAAAGCCTTTCGCGCTTAATTCAGCGGCTGAGTGAAGATGAAATTATCGACTGGCAGGGGAAAGAGATCCGCATCCTATGCGATCCATGGAAGTGGATCGCATAGGATGGAGTTTGAAGTTTTAAGTGTTAGTTCCTCTTCATTCAAATCCTATCATGTTTACGACGGATTTTTTTACAGAAGAACGCAAAGTCCGCAAAGAATGGAGCTTAGCGATCTTTGCGAACTACTGTTAATTTGGTTCCGGCTTTGCCGGGTTGGGTTTTAAGCAGGGCGGATGGTGGAAAACCAAAATGCTTAAAACTTAAAACCTGAAACTTAACACTGAGCATTATTGCTCCGACCGGATCATGATGAGCAGCATTTTGAAGGGCTGTTCGGCGGCCTGAACATCGTGCGGGATGTTGGCGGGCATAATGATCATTTCGCCTTCTTTGACGGTTTTCATTTCACCGTCGATAATAAAGGCGCCTTCGCCTTCAACCACCTGTACGACCGCATCGAACGGCGAGGTGTGTGCGCTGAGGCCCTGTCCTTTGTCGAAGGAAAATAGGGTGATGTTACCCGTCTCTTTTTTCAGCAGAGTTTTGCTGATCACCGCGCCGTCGGCGTATGAAATTTCCTCTTTAAGGTTTAAGGCCCGGCCTTTGTAGTTATCCATAACTGAACTCCTTTCAGGGGCATCTTATGCGCTTCGAATCGGCGTAATGAAAGGTTGAATCGCCGGTTTTAAGAGATACCCGGTTCCATTTCATAGAATTTTTCATGAACCTCAGATCGGTTTCGCCCGGAACTCGACTTTGGCCGGACGGGAGCGTACTGTGTTTGTTTTTGCGGAGGATAAAAATGAGCGAAACAAAGCAGAAACAGGAAAACCCGCTGATCAGCCTGGCCGTGAATGTCGTCATTCCCGTCACAATCCTCAGCTTTTTGAGCAAAGAAAAATACCTCGGGCCAATGTGGGGGTTGGTGGTTGCGCTGCTTTTCCCGATCGGATACGGCCTGAAAACGCTGGTTGTTTCGCGCAAAGCCGACGTGATGTCGATCGTCGGATTGGTCAGTGTTTTACTGACCGGTGTCTTCGGGCTGATGGAACTGCCCGCGCAGTGGATTGCCGTGAAAGAGGCCGCTATTCCGCTCATTTTGGGTGTCGCGATTGTCGGATCGCTGAAAACCCCGTTCCCGCTCATTAAAAAAATCCTGATGACCGAGGCGCTGTTTGACGTTGATCGGCTGAAATCGGCCCTCAACGAAAAGGGAAATGAGGCGGTATTTGAAAAGCGGCTCGTTGGGCTGACCTGGGGATTTGCTTCGTCGATGTTCCTTTCGTCCGTCCTTAATTTTATCCTCGCCAAAATGGTGCTCAAAAGCGAACCCGGCACCGAAGCCTTCACCGCCGAGATCGGCAAAATGACCGGCCTCAGCCACGTTGTTATTCTGATCCCGTGCATGGTTGTAATGTTTATCGTGATGAACAAGCTGTTCGACACACTGACCGAACTCACCGGACTGAAACTCGACGATCTGCTCGCCGCCCATCACCGGAAAGAAACACCCGCCGCCGAAGCCGAACCGGCGGAATAGGGTCAAATCAGGAGTTTCACCGCATCGATAATCGCTTTCGAAGCACGTTCGAGGTCATCAACCAAATGGGCGAGGGTGATGCTGATCCGCAGGCGGGCGGAACCGGCGGGAACCGTCGGCGGCCGGATTGCCGCGGCGAGTATTCCGAGTTCGCGCAGTTTTTCCGAAACAGCCACCGCCTTTTCATTTTCGCCGATCACGATCGGGATAATCTGGCTGCGGCTTTCCAGCGTATCGAGCCCCGCTTCGTGCAGCATCGACCGAAAATAGGCGGCATTCGCCTGCAGGATATTTCCCAGATTGGGCGACGCTTCAAAAACATCGAGCGCGCCGAGCGCCGCGCCGATCACCGCCGGGGGCGGGGCGGTGGTGTAAATAAACGCGCGCGATGAATTCACCAGCAGTTTACGCAGTTTTTCGGAACAGGCCACAAAACCGCCGTAACCGGCCATTGCCTTGCTCATTGTGCCCATTGAAACAGTGACCTGTTTTTCAATCCCGAGTTCCCGAATTAATCCGGCGCCGTTTGGGCCGAATGTTCCGGTTGAATGCGCTTCATCGATCATCAGCATACAGCCGTGTTTTTCCGCCAGTTCGGCGATTTTTTGCAACGGGGCGATATCGCCGTCCATGCTGAAAACCGATTCCGTGATAATCAGCCGCCGGTTTCCGTTGGCCGGGAATTGTTTCAGCCGGTTTTCCAATGCAGCGGCGTCGTTGTGGGCAAAACGAACCAGTTTTGCGCCCGAAATTCTACAGGCGTCGATCATGCTGGCGTGGACGAGTTTGTCGGCAAAAATGAGGTCGTTTTTGCCCGCCAGCACCGGGATTGTCCCGGCGTTGGCCATGTAGCCGGAACCGAAAATGAGCGCTGATTCATACCCCTTTTCTTTCGCGATCCGCGCTTCGAGTTCTTCGTGTAGCGGGAGGGTGCCGGTCACTAAACGGGAAGCGGTTGATCCGATGCCGTATTTTTCCAGCGCTTCGCGCGATCGGTCGATGACGTGCGGATGATGCGCCAAATCGAGATAATCGTTGCTCGAAAAATTAAGCACCTCTTTGCCGTCGATCCGTATTTTTCCGCCGATTCCGGGGTAAACCCGCGCCGAACGTTCCAGTCCTTCTTCGGCAAAGGCATTGAGTTGTTTTTTGATCCAGTCGTTTTTCATATCAGTTTCGTGCAAACTGGAGGGCGAGGCTTTGTCCGAGCCGCGTGCAGGAATTGGCTCGGACAAAGCCTCGCCCTCCACTATTCGTGTAAATCACCGCGGCACTTTGTCCAACTTGTTTCATTGGCGCAACCCCGAAAATGGATTATAGGTTTACGCATGAAACTCGCCGCCGGGTACGGTGTGTGCGGGAGAAGTTTGAAGGGCAAATAGAGCAGGGGAGTGGCGATGGACTTGGGATTGAGAGGGAAAGTGGCGATGGTCGCCGCGGCGAGTAAAGGGCTGGGTTTCGGGATTGCCCGCGAACTGGCGCGCGAAGGGGCGCTGGTTTCAATCGGCAGCCGGACGGAGTCGGATATTTTTGATGCCGCCGACGTGCTGATTGAAGAAACCGGAACGGATGTATTCGCAACGGTGCTGGATGCGACCGATCCCGATTCGATCATTCAGTGGCGCGACAGTACGATTCACGAATTCGGCGGAGTCGATCTGCTGGTGGTGAACGCGGGCGGGCCGCCGGTCGGCCGGTTCGACGATTTTGCGGATTCCGACTGGCAGGCGGCATTTGAGCTGACGCTGATGAGCGCCGTACGGATGATTCGCGCCGTACTGCCCCCGATGCGCGAAGCCGGCGGCGGCGCGATTTTAACCCTCACCTCCGTTTCCGTAAAAGAGCCGATCGATTTCCTGCTCCTTTCCAACGTGATGCGATCCGGAGTGACCAGTCTGGCCAAAAGCCTTTCCCGCCAATTAGCGCCCGAAAATATCCGGATAAACAATCTGATGCCCGGACGGATCGATACCGACCGCGTTCAGTCGCTCGACCAAATCAACGCCGAAGCGCGCGAACTTCCGGTTGAAGAGATCATCGCCGCCAATGAAGCGGGGATTCCGCTCGGCCGCTACGGAACCGTCGAAGAATTCGGCCGGTTCGGCGCATTCCTGCTCTCCGATGCCGCCAGCTACATCACCGGCCAAACCATCGCCGTCGACGGCGGGAGCATCAAAACCGTTTGGTAATGAAATTTGCCAAACCCGCCGGGTTTGCAAATTTCAGTTAGCGGTTATTTGTTATTAGTTATTGGTTGCGTTGAGCGAATACGGTGGCTTTATCCGATAACCGATAACCGATAACCGATAACCGATAACCGATAACCGATAACCGATAACCGATAACCGATAACCGATAACCGATAACTCGCCTTGGCACAAAAAAACGGCGTAAGGAAAAGAGGGAGGGAAACCTTACGCCGTACGCCCCAGTAGGGCTTTATTCTACCCACATAACGCCGCCCGTTTTCTTTTGTGGACAGAAAGTGCATTTTTTTCTGAACTGATTTTTTTGGGGGATGGGGGCGCGGGGGAAGGGGGAAAGGGCGCTTTTTTGCACCCGCCTTGGTTTACTTGGCAGGCGATCCCGTATAAAGTGCGCCCATTGCTGATATAAAGGAAAGGAAACCGCCATGCGCAGTGATAAAACGAAAAAAGGGCTGGAACGTGCGCCGCACCGCGCGCTGATGCGTGCAACAGGAATGTCGTCGGAAGACATCCGGAAGCCGTTCATCGCCGTCTGTAATGCGTTCAACGAAGTGATTCCGGGGCACGCGCACCTCGATCAGGTGGGCCGGATTATCAAAGAGGCGGTTCGCGAAGCGGGCGGTACGCCGATTGAATTCAATATGATCGGGGTCTGCGACGGAATTGCGATGGGCCACTCCGGAATGAAATATTCCCTGCCCAGCCGCGAACTGATTGCCGACGCCGTCGAAACAATGATCGGCGCCCACGCGTTCGACGCGATGATCTGTATTCCGAACTGCGATAAAATTGTGCCCGGCATGATTATGGGTGCGATGCGCGTAAACATCCCGACCATTTTCGCCAGCGGCGGCCCGATGAAAGCGGGTAAAACCAAAGACGGAAAAGTGGTTGACCTGATTTCCGTATTCGAAGGGGTTGCGGCGCACAAGCAGGGTAAAATCACCGATGAAGAACTCGAAGAACTCGAATGCTCCGGCTGCCCGAGTCAGGGTTCCTGCTCCGGTATGTTTACCGCCAATTCAATGAACTGCCTGTGCGAAGCGATCGGTTTGGCGCTGCCGGGCAACGGTACGATTCTCGCGCTCGATCCGGCCCGCCATCAGCTTTGGAAAGATGCGGCGAAACGCGCCGTTGAAATGGCCTACGCAGATGGCCCGCTGCCGCGCGATATCGTTACGCTCGAATCGCTCGATAACGCCTTTGCGCTCGATATGGCGATGGGCGGCAGCACCAACACCGTGCTGCACACACTGGCGATTGCGAAAGAGGCGGGGGTTGATTATGACCTCGACCGGATTAACGCTGTTTCCAAAAAATGCCCGAACATCTGCAAAGTATCACCGTCTTCGAGCTACCACATTGAAGACGTCCACGCGGCCGGCGGAATCAGCGCAATTCTCGGCGAAATCGCCAAAAAGGACGGACTGCTCAATCTGGACTGCCCGACGGTCAGCGGAAAAACGCTCGGCGAAACCATTAAAGGCTGCGAAAGCAAAGACCTCGAATGTATCCGCGTGGTTGAAAATGCGTACAGCGAAACGGGCGGCCTTTCGATCCTGTGGGGCAATTTGGCCGAAGGCGGCTGTGTAGTGAAAAAGGCCGGCGTTGACCCGAAAATGCTGGTGCACACCGGCCCGGCGGTGATCTTTGAATCGCAGGAAGAAGCCTGCGAAGGCATTCTCGACGGCAAAGTTAAAGCGGGCGATGTTGTTGTTATCCGCTACGAAGGGCCGAAAGGCGGGCCGGGAATGCAGGAAATGCTCGCGCCGACTTCATACATTATGGGGCAGGGGCTGGGCGACAGCGTGGCGCTGATTACGGACGGCCGTTTCAGCGGCGGAACGCGCGGCGCCTGCATCGGGCATATTTCACCGGAAGCGGCGGAAGGCGGCCCGATCGGTCTGCTCAAAGAGGGCGATATTATTGAGATCGACATCCCGAACAACAAACTGGCCGTACAGCTTTCGGACGAAGAGCTGGCGGAGCGGAAAAAAGGCTGGAAAGAACCCGCGCCGCGTTTCACCACCGGCTGGCTTGCGCGCTACGCCAAAATGGCCACCAACGCCAGCAACGGCGCGGTGCTGCAGGGTTAGCGGGCATCGCGCTCACAAAGGCACAGAGCCGCGAAGCAAATAATCTCTGTGGCTTCGTGGCTTTGTGAGGAAAATAATTGGGCACATGATATGAGGTGGTTTCGGAGCGGAATTTCAGCGTTGGTTTTGCTCCTGTTTGTGCAGGGCGCACAGGCCGGGAAGCTGAAGGATTTTGCGCAGAAGGCGACCGGTACGCCCGATCCGGAAGCGCCCGCGCCGCCTCCCCCTCCCCCGACCCCACCCCCTCAGACAACCACTGCGCCGGAGCGCGCCGACCGCTCTTCGTTCGGGTCGGGAACCTATCCTTCGGACAGCGGAAGTTCATGGGGCGAAATGTTGTTCTGGCTGCTGACGGCTCCGTTCAATTCGAATAATTCAGGGAATTCGGATGACCCGTTTGCGGCGGAGGATCGCACTCGTTATCCGATCCATGTTTCGGGCGAGGCGACGGCGCCTTATTTGCGGCTGGATTATGCGTGGCAGTATGTGGACAGCGATATTGATGCGCACGATCTGAAGCTGGAGGCAGGCTATAAACCCTTCGCCCTCCACGTTCGACACAGCCATTACAAAGACCGAAGCGACGGATTTTTGATGGATATCAACCAGTATTACGGCGTGTTGCGTTATGGCGGATATGTTCCGGATTCGATTCCGGGATCGTTCGAAATCGGGATCGGTTTCGGCGCGGCCCAGATTGATACGAACGATGCGGGAATTGAAGAGCATACGCGCGGGGCGATCACCGTGCCGCTGAAATATTATCCGGTCGACTGGGCCGGGGTTGAATTCCGCCCGGCGTGGTATAAATGGAACGATGAGGCCGGAGTGATCGGCGATTATGATTTTTCCATCGCGCTCGGTTACCGGTTTGTGATGCTGCGCGGCGGCTACCGCTGGCTCTGGCTACAGGGCGAGGGAACGTTTAACGACGGATTTTATGTCGGTACATCGGTCTCTTTTTAGTTTTTCAACCACCGGGTTCCGCCCTACTATTGCGTCAGTGATGGGATTTCAGGAGAACCGGATATGCAAATCGTAGATGGGATTAGGCGCTTTCTGCATTTTCTGAAATACGATCTCTGGCGCGTCAACCAAAAGCACGACTCCAAACTGCACGCTTTCGCCGTTGAAGCGCTGCGGGTGATTCATCTGGTGCTCAAAGGCGTAAAAGACGACAACTGCCGACTGCACGCTTCCGCCCTCACGTTCGCCACGCTGATGGCCATGATTCCGCTGTTTGTCATCATTTTCGCCATCTCCAGCGCCATCGGGTTCTCAACAGCTAAGGAGTGGCTGATTGCGCAGTCGGCTGAAATGCCGCAAATTCAGGAGTTTGTTCACCAGTTGATCGAGCTGGTTGAAAAAACGGATATGGGTGCGCTGGGGACGCTGGGCGGCGTTATCTTCATCTACATCATTTTTAAACTGCTCAGTGAAATCGAGGAATCGATCAACCAGATCTGGGGGGTGCAGTCATCGCGCGCTTTGGTCGATAAAATCCGCAACTATCTTTCCGTGCTGATCATCACCCCGGTTCTGATGATTGCCGCCAATTTTCTTTCGATCAAACTCGCCGCTTTTTCGGATCAGTATATGTGGATCGGCTCCTTCATTAAAACTGTGCTTCAGCTGGCGCCGGTACTGATTATGACGCTGGCCTTCATCATGATTTTTATGTTCATCCCGAACACAAAGGTCAGTTTCAAAGCGGCGCTCATCGGCGGATTTACCAGCTCGCTGCTGGCCGTCATTTTCCAGATGCTGATGCTTAAACTGGGCGTCGGCGTCACCCGGTTGAGCAAAATTTACGGGACGTTTGCCTATGTGCCGATCTTCCTTTTCTGGCTGCAAATGAGCTGGACGATTCTGCTGTTCGGCGCCGAACTCGCCTTCGCGGTGCAGAACCGCGATACATATGCCGAAGAACGCGCCGCCGTCCGCGCCAGCATGGCATCAAAACTATGGGTTGCTTTCGCCGTAATGAAAGAAGCGGTGCGCGTTTTTCAGAATACCGAACAATCCGTCGTCCACACCGTCGAATATGCCCGCGCGAACAACATCCCCGTCCGCCTGCTCAACGAAATCGTCGGCCTGCTGGTTCGCGCCCGGCTGCTCGGAGCGGTTGAGTCTGAAGGACAGGATGCTTACACGCTGCTGCAGGCGCCCGAACACGTTTCAGCGAAAAAGATTTATGACCTCCTGATCGCCGACGGGGCTTCGCCCGAAGAGCTCGGCCTGCTTAAAGACGCCATCACCGAAGAGGTCATTTCCACCATCACCATCAACCTCGACGAAACCCTCGACCCCATCACCCTCCGCCGCTTTACAGATGGCGGTTAAACTTCTCTCTCACAAAGGCTCGGAGTCACAAAGTATGTCGGAAAATGAAATTGGGAAAACAGTCGTTGATTGTGCTGTGAAACTGCATATGGAATTAGGCCCGGGGTTGTTGGAATCCGTATACGAAGTGCTGTTGGCACATCGGTTGGAAAAGGCCGGGTTGCAGATCGTTCGGCAGGTACATATCCCGATCAAGTTTGACGGTATTCTTTTTGATGAGGGTTTTCGGGCTGACCTGATTGTTGAGGGGAAAGTTCTGCTGGAGTTGAAGTCAGTCGAACATGTTTCAAATGCTCATAAGAAGCAGGTCTTAACCTATCTGAAGTTAACGGGCATGAAATTAGGATACCTTCTGAATTTCGGTGAATCCCTAATGAAAGATGGCATTACCCGAGTTTTGAATGGCTACTTAGAAAAGTAACCTCTCACAAAGGCATGAAGTCACAGGGCAACAGAATTCTGAAAACTTTGTGACTTTGTGCCTCTGTGAGAGCCAAAATCCTTTCCCCCGTATCCGTTGTTCGCTAGTCTGCGCGGATTATGAATTTCAAAGAAGAACTCAATGAAGAGCAGTATGCCGCCGTTACGGCGCCGGACGGGGCATCGCTGGTGGTTGCGGCGGCGGGGACGGGAAAGACTCGGACGCTGATTTACCGGCTGGCTTATCTGGTGACGCAGCGCAATGTGCAGCCGTGGGAAGTGCTGCTGCTGACCTTTACGAATAAAGCCGCGAAGGAAATGCTGACGCGCGCCGAGGAGCTGGTTCAGCGGAAATTTAACAGCGGATATTCGGGCACATTCCATTCGTTCGCCAACCGGCTGCTGCGATCCCACGCGGATACGGTCGGGTTCGGGCGCGATTTCACGATTCTCGATGCGGAGGATGCGAAAAAGCTGATGCGCGCCTGCGCGGATGAAATCGGGGTGGATAAAAAACATTTCCCGAAACCGGAGGTGCTGCTCAGTCTGTTCGGCGTGGTCAGCGGTCGATTGGGCGATTTAACGGCGGCGATCGATGAACAGTTTGAATATTCCGAGGTCGATGCGGATGAAGTGATCAAGGTGCACAACGCGTATCAGCAGCGGAAAAAGGAGTCCAATTCAATGGACTTCGACGACCTGCTGATTTATGCCCGCAAGCTGCTGCTTGAAAACGAGCGCATCCGTAATTTTTATCAGGAAGAGTTCAAGTATGTTTTGGTCGATGAATATCAGGACACCAACGCCATACAGGCCGAACTGGTGCATCTGCTGGTAAAAACACACGGCAATCTGATGGTGGTCGGCGACGATTTCCAAAGCATCTATTCGTGGCGCGGCGCCGACTTCCGTAACTTCCTCGATTTTGAGCGGCATTATCCCGGTGCGCGGACGTTTAAGCTGCAAATCAACTACCGCAGTACACCCGAAATTCTCGATGTCGCCAATGAAGTGATTGCCGGAAATCCGGAGCAGTTTCAAAAGGAGCTGAAGGCCGTTCGGGAGAGTGATGTTTTGCCGTCGCTGATTAAACCGCGCGATGGATCGGTACAGGCGCGTTTCGTGATTGAAAAGGCAAAAGAGCTCAACCGGAAAGGGATTCCGCTTTCGGAAATCTGTGTGCTCTACCGCTCCCATTTCCACGCGATGGAACTGCAAATGGAGCTGGCGCGCGAACAGATGCCGTACATCGTCACATCCGGCGTCCGCTTCTTCGAACAGGCGCATATCAAAGATGTCTGCACAGTTTTGAAACTGCTGGTGAATCCGTCCGACGAACTGGCCTTTACCCGCCTCGTGCAGCTCTTCCCGAAAGTCGGCGCAAAGACAGCCCAGAAAATTTTCCGTAAATTCAACGGACGCATCAATCTTCAGCATCCGGAAACACACGATGATTTAATTAAGGCGCTGCCCGCCACGGCGCGCGACGAGTGGTCGAAAATAAAGGACATCTTTCTGGCCTATAAAGAGGAAAACCTTTCCACCGATCCGGGCGAAATTATTTTCCGGTTCAACAAGGCGTTTTATAAAGAATACATGGTCGAAAATTTCGACAACCACAAATTCCGGCAGGAAGACCTCGATGGGCTGATCGATTTCACCGTTAAGTTTGAAACCACGGAAGCCTTCCTTTCCGAAATCGCGCTGTTGACCAATCTGGATGCCGAAAGCGGAAATGCGCCGACGGAGGAAATCGACACCGAATCGATCCGGTTGAGTACGGTGCATCAGGCGAAAGGGCTGGAGTGGAAAGCGGTATTCATTCTGTTTGTAAATGAGGAGATGTTTCCGAGCAGGAAGTCGGTGGAAGAAAACGGCGATGCCGAAGAACGCCGCCTGTTTTATGTCGCGATTACCCGCGCCGAAGACCGGCTGTTTATCTGCGCGCCGATGGTGCGCCGCCAGCGCGACGGCGGCATGATTTTCCTCGACCCTTCCCGCTTTATTGCCGAAATTCCGGAAGAGTTGCTTCAAGCTGAAGGGGGCTTTTATTAGGCTGTTTTAACAACATAGACGCGACGCCCCCGTCGCGTTATATCGGCATTCGGTGCCTGACGCGACGGGGGCGTCGCGTCTACATTGCCGGAACCTGAAAAGGGGTGTTTTATGGGATTTATCATCATCGTTGCGATTGTCGGGATCGTTATTTACCTGTCGAAAAAGACGGCGAAGAAGAACCGCGAACAATGGCAGTCGGCTGCCGATCAGCTGAAGCTGAATTTTCTTCCCGGCGGGATCGGGCGCATCGGCACCATTTCGGGGAAACACGGCGGACATTCGGTCAATGTGACGACGATGACGAAGGGGAGCGGCAACAATTCGCAGACCTACACAAAATATACCGTCAAATACCGCTCCCGAATCCGGGTCGATTTCAAGCTGACGAAACAGCATGCACTTCATGGACTGGGTAAGGTTTTCGGGATGCAGGATATTGAGGTTGGAAGCCCGGTTTTTGACGGGCAGGTGCTGGTTCAGGGGAGTTTCCCGGATGAGATCCGTCGTTTTCTGACGCCCGGACTTCAGGAACAAATCAGGATGCTGGTTGCGATGAATCCCGATTCGGTGATTACAAACGAAGGGATTGAGCTGAAGAAAAAGGGCACGGATCGGGATGCGGCGATTATTGTCCAGACGGTTCGGCGGTTATTGGATTTCAGCAATGAATTGCAGGAAAGCGTCCAGCCGGAGAATAAGCGAACGGCTCCCCCTCCTCCCCGCACCCCTCCACCCCTCCCTGTTGTTGAGCAGGCGCCGGAGCCGCCGCATCCGTCGGCTTTGCCGGTGGTTGAAGAAATAACACTTCCGACGGAACCGGAAGTTTTCGAGCCGGAAGCTGTTGTTCCGGACGCGGATGATTCGGCGGTTGTTTTTGATTTGAAACAGGTGGCGGTCGATCTTTTCGGCGCGGGGGATTCCCGGGCGGTTTTGATGGCTCGGTCTGAGTTTGAGGCGAAGTATGCGGGCCGGCTGGCGGAGGGTTCCGGGGTGCTGAAGCGGGTGGATAAATTTACGTATGACCCGGTGTTTAAAGATACGAAAGGCGTTAAGGCGACGATTGAAATCTGCGAGGTGGCGGGGGCCTATTCGAAAACCAAAATCAGCGCGGTGATTATCTTCCCGATGGAGGATTTTGACAGCCTGAAGGCCGGAATGGGAACGGTGCTTCCGGTGTGCGGGAAGCTGATTGCCGTGGATACGATGATGAGTCAGCTTTTCGTTGTGGAGGTGTAGAGCGGCGCGTTCGTCGAACACGCCCTACCTGATAGAAAAATCAACGATGACCGGCAGGTGATCGGATCCGACATTCCCGCCGATTACGCGGTTGTGAACGGTGATTTCGGGGGCGTGCAAAACGTGATCGAGCGGTATTTTAAGGAAGGCGTTTCCGCGCCACGTCGGCTGAAAACCGAACCCTTTCATTGAGTTTTTCAGTCCGCTCTCTTTCAGCAGCTTTTTGAACTGTGCCGACCACGAGGTGGTGTTCAGGTCGCCCATCAGCAGTACGGGATATTTCTGCCCGGAAACCTGCTCGGCCAGTTCGGCCAGCTGAGCGTTCCGGCTGTCGGAATGTTCTTTCCCGATCGGCGGAACGGGGTGGGTTCCGATGACGGATACAACCCCTTGCGGAAAGTGGGCTTCGGCGGTAATGGACGGAACGCCCGCCGGGCCGATCTGTAAAACCTTTCCGTGTTCGAGCGGAATTTTGCTGAGCATCATGATGCCGAAATTATCCGTCCGGGGATCGGCGATGCGATAGGGATAGTTTTCATTCAGCGGGGTCAGTTTATCCTCCCATTGCGGCGTCACTTCGAGCAGCAGAAGCAGGTCGGGGTCGGCGCTTTCAACGGCCTTTAAAACTTCGGCGGAGTTTCCGTTGCTGGAGAGGATATTCATCAGCATGGCGCGGGCGGGCTTTCCGGTTGCGGGTTCCGGTTTGCCGAAATAGAGCGGAAGAACGAGAGAATAATTCACCGCAATCAGCGCCAGAATAATCAGTGCCCGTTTATTCATCCGTTTCCACAGCGCAATGGCGATGAGCACTAAACAGAGCTGGAAATACTGCACCCGAAAGTGGGCAAACAGATCGAAAACCCAGTGCAGGTTTCCAAGGAATCCGAACAGGGTTGCGGCGGCAATTCCGGCGGTAAACACGTCCATGATGCCGGATAAACTGACTTTTGATTGAGCTTTTTTCATTTTCGCGCTGCCTCACTTGTTACAGTTATCGTGACGATCGTCATTCTAAGTGTAATATTGTTTGTTTCAGACATCGATCACCAGCCCGCACCACTGGCCGTCGCCGTCGCGCGCGATTTCGCGGCAGCCGAGTTGAACAAAGGTGTCCGCAACGGCATCGGCTTCAATTTCGCGGATACCGCTTAAAATGATTCGCTTCTTGGCGGAGCGTTTAATCAGCGGCGCCGCTTCGAGCAGGACGGAGGTCAGGATATTTGCGCAGACGAGATCGGCCGGTTCGCGATACCAGCCCGGCTGCAGCACATCCGCCCCGAAAAAGTTGATTCGATTGGCAACCGCGTTTCGGGCGGCATTTTCGACGCACTGCTCAACGCAGACCGGATCGAAGTCAAAGGCGTCCACTTTCCCGATGCCCAGTTTGATCGCCGCAATCGCGAGAATTCCGCTGCCGGTTCCGGCATCGATCATCGAATGGATTTCGAGGTTCCGGCGGGCGTCTTCCAGCGCTTCGAGGCAGAAGCGGGTAGTGAAATGTCCGCCGGTTCCGAAGCTCAGTCCGGGGTTGATGATGATGTTGATTTTTTCGTCATCCGGAATCGGTTCCCATTCCGGAATAATTCGCAGGTTATTTCCGAGTTCGAGCGTTTTGAAGTGATACTGCCAGAAGGTCGTCCAATCCTGTTCAATGTATTCCTTTGCCTCCGCGCTCAAAACAGGCAGGTCGGCCGGCAGCGTCCTTTTTGCAATCTCCGCTTCGAGCAGGGAGTCGAAATAGATTTCCAGCCGCGACTCTTCCGAAAGGTGCTGTGTGACTTCGACCGGTTCTTTTTGCAATGCTTCGCGGATCCACTCGCTGACGGTTTCGGCCTCATTCACCGAAACCACGAGGTTGAGTTGTCCGCCGTTATTTTTGTTTTCTTCACTCATTGTTTCTTTCTAGTTTAGCCGGGTTTTTATTTCAAGTGCCGAGCCTGACGGGGAAGCGGAACGTTCACCGAATCGGTCGTATCGCCCTGCTTTTGAAGCCCGGATTTTTTGAGGAAGCCGGGAACATCGGGGCGGTTACCGCGTTGATAGTCGTTCCAAAGGGCCTGCGCAACGGCCTTTTCATCGAGGCCTTTTTCCGTCGTTAAAAATTCAAACAGCAGTTTCGCCAAACGAACCATGTGGAGATTCCCTGTGGTGTCTGTTTTTGCGTAGAGCCAGTCGCTGAAACGCATGAAGGCAGAAAAGGGGGATGCCGCATTTTGCCAAATCAGCGGGGCGGTTTCGATGAACTGGCCGCTGTTGACGGTGAGGTTCCAGTAG
>QKFE01000220.1 GCA_003252225.1 Kiritimatiellales bacterium
CGCAAGGGCATAGACATAAAATGCGGAACCGGTCGTCTCTTTCATCGTGTACCAATCCGGATCATTCACGCACGGACGCCACAGGCCGTCATCGCCCTGATACTTCGCCAGGCTGTAGGCCAGATCGGTGTAGATATCAATGTACTTCTGCCGCATCGGATCATCTTCTTCCAGAAAAGGAATCAAACGCGCCAGCCCGCCGATCACCCAGCCGTTACCGCGTCCCCAGAATACCTGTTTTCCATTCGGAGTCTTAAGCAGCTCGGTCGTCGACTTGGCATTTCGATAAAAGAGTTTTTCATCGCCGTCATACAGAAAATCAACAGAGTCCCAGTAGAGCTTGTGCAGTTGCTCATAATATCGCTTGTCGCCCGTCGCCTTGCCCATCCGCGCATACACCGGCGGCGCCATATACAGCGCATCACACCAGCTCCAGACATTGCGGCCGATATACGGCTTCTCCTCTTTGTCCCATTCGTGCAGCTCGCCGCCCTTCAACACCTCACGACCGAGCAACGGCTCCAGCTTTTCCTTCAGGTTGACAATCTTTTCATCGCCGCCCTTCAGGAAATAGATATCCAGATAGGTCTGCCCCGGACACACATCATCCGCATTAAACTGATTATCAATATCCCATTCTGAATCTGCGCCCCATTTGAGCGCCTGATTTAAATACCACTCGTCGCCGGTCTGTTCATACGCCGCGACAAAGGAAGAGAAAAACGTGCCGACCAGCCAGTTTTTCCTCGGTATATTCGAACCATAATTTTTCAACTGATATTCCGCTGCGGAACGAATGGTGGCCTCGATCGTCTCCTGACGGAACGCATATTCATCCAGCTTCGAATACGGCGCGGCACCAACCGACAGATTAGTCACTAAAAGGCACCAAAAGGCACAAAAAATCCGTTTCGTGTATCCCTGTGTTTTTTGTGACCAGTTCAAATTTTCCAATAGTGAAAATTCGTCTATTCGCATTTCCATAAAATTACAACCCTTTCGCAAACTCCGCCAAATAAGCATTCCACTGCTCAGACGAAGTGATCTCGTTCGCACGCGCCCAGCCGTATCCGGCGTAATATTCCACCTGACCGTCGGCATCTGTTTTGGTGATAAGCAACGTGTGACTTTCGTCCTTCTTTTCGGACTCAAACAGTTCAAAGGCGTCGATCTTTTCAGTATCCATCACCACACCGGTGCCCAGATCATACCCTTCGATTTTTTCCCAGCAGGCAATCCAGCCCTCTTTCTCATTTTTCGAGGGAACAGCTTTTCCGTCGTGCGTGGTCAGGCCGACCGCAATCGGCAGATCCGCCGCAATTTCGCCGTTTTTCTTAAAGGTGGAAACCGCGTTGAAAAGCCGGTCACCCAGTTTGATGGAAATCTTCTTATCTTCGGTATAGGTATCGCCGCCGTATTCCCATTTATAGGAGAGCACAAAAACGGATTCCTCTGCGGTACATTTAACCACTTCCCATTCCGTGAAGACGTTCGAAATAACGAGCTTGCCGTCCATCCACAGCCCCAGGCCGCCGCAGCCGCGCGAAGAGCCAACATGATACGGATCATTCCCTTCGCCCCAATCCTTGTGATACGACTTTTCCTTCATGTTGCCGTACCATTTGTTGATGATCGGATAATCAACGCGCTTCAGCCAGCAGTCGATCCCGCTGTTTTCATTTCCCTTCCGGAGAGCCGGGCCGTATGCACGAAACGCAATCTTATCGTTTTCCCACGCAAAGTCGTCGGATCGTTCGGGAACGAAACGGCAGAAGGTTGAAGGCGTTCCTTTTTCAGCAAAAGCCGCGAATGACAGGCCCGCCAGCATCAGGGCGGCCAACTGGATGAATGATCTTGTTTTCATAGTTCCGCCAATTTACCCCTCTTTTTTTCCGGCACAACGGGGCGATTCATTTTTTTTAAAATATGTTCATATTTGAACACCCTCCCCCGCGCCCCCTCCCCCTTATTTGGCGAACGGACGAATTCGGATTGCATGCCCCGGAATATTCGTTTTAAAAAGTTCACTGATGCATAACAGCTTCCAGTCCCTGAAATTTCAGACGCCGGTGTTTGAAAAGGATCGGCCGGTATTTCCGGATTCGCCGATGCGGACCACCCCCTATATCCTCCGCAACATTCAGAACTGGAAATGGGAGGTTGAAATTCAGGCGCTGACGCTTCAGTACCTGATGGGCGGGCATACTGTTTATGAAATAGAGGGGGAAAAGGTTGAGGCGGCAAAAGGCGCCTGCTTTCTGTTTATGCCCGGGCAGAAACTGGCCGGGTGTTCGGTTGACGGAAAACCGGTTACCATGTTTGCAGCTCATTTCGCGAAAGTGCCTCAACTGCTGTCCATCGGGAAACTGATTTATGCCCCGATCCGCGAAGTCACCCTTTTTGAAGAGACGGCGGAATATGCCGTTAAATGCCGTCAGGAAAACCGGGCGAACAGCGATGCGTACACGGAAACGGCGTTGCTACAATTGTTCTATCTGCTCGAAAGCAACCTGTCGACCGGACCGGTCAGTGCCGTCCAGCTGAAGGTGGAGGAGCTGGTTGAGCAGATTAAGCGCGAGCCCAACCGAGACTGGCGGATCGAAGTGATGTGCGAGCAGACCGCACTTTCGCGGTCACAGCTGACCCGCTGGTTTAACCGGTTAACAGGAATTCCGCCAAACCGTTATGTTATTGAACACCGCATCGCGCGGGCCATTCAGATGCTGGGGATGACGGATCTTCCGGTTGCCGAAATCGCCGAATCGCTCGGCTACCGCGACGTGCCCTTTTTTATCCGCCAGTTCCGGCAGGAAACCGGCATGCCGCCCGGTTCGCTGCGGAAATAGACGATGCGACAATAGTGCAGTTTTTGAAAAAATAGTTTACTTACCCAAAACCCGTATTGGTGGTACACCTATTCACTATGAAAACAGAAAAAAACACATCCAACCTCTCTCGTCGCGGCAGCCTGAAAGCCGGGCTGTTCACCGCAGGCGCGCTCGCTGCGCCCACAATTATCCCCTCATCAGTTCTCGGCGATAAAGCCCCGTCAAAAATCATCACGATGGGCTTTATCGGGCTGGGCGCTCAGGGCACCGATGTGAACCTGAAAAATTTTCTTCAGCAGCAGGATTGCCGGGTGATTGCGGCCTGCGACGTCAAACCGGACAGACAGGCCAACGCACAGAACATGATAAACGAGCATTACGGCGACAAAGGCTGTGCCGGTATTCCGGATTTCCGCGACCTGCTGGCGCGCAAGGATATTGATGCGGTCTGTATTTCGACGCCGGATCATTGGCATGTGCCGATGTCGATACTGGCGATGGAAGCCGATAAACATGTGATCAGCGAAAAACCGACGCTGACCATTGCCGAAGGCCGCGAACTGGTGAACGTGCAGAAAAAAACCGGAAAGGTTTTCACCGTCGGCATCGAAGACCGCTCCGTCATTCACTACTACAAACTGACGGAAGCGGTGCGTAACGGCGCGATCGGCGATTTGGTTCGGATCGAAGTCGGGCTGCCCTATAAAGACCGGGTCTTTCCAAATCTGCCGGAGATTCCGGTTCCGCAGGGATTCAACTATAAAATGTGGCTCGGCCCGGCGCCGTACAAACCCTACACTCAAAACCGAACGGAACCGCAGGCCTGGCGCCAGCAGGATGCCTTTGCTGCAGGCGTTCTGACCGACTGGGGTATGCACCTTTGCGATACCGCCCAGATAGCCAATTTCTCTGAGCGCACCAGTGCGACCAAAGTGGAAGTCATCAAAAGCATCACGCCGACAAATTGCATGAATGATGTACCGAACTACTTTGACCTGAAGTTCACTTATGCCAACGGCGTCACCATGAATGTGCTCTCCTCCCAGCCGCGCATCATGTTTTACGGCACCAAAGGCTGGTGCGGGTGCGACGGCTGGCGCGGGCAACTCATGGCACACGATAAAAAAATCCTCAAGGCCGAGTATGCCGACAATAAGATCTGGAAAATACCGCCTTATGAGCAGCGCAATTTCCTCGACGTTGTATTGAAAGGCGCGAAACCCAATTATGACGCCGAAGACCTGCACCGTCTGAGCACCACCCTGCTCACCGGCGCCATCGCGATGAAGCTGAACCGTACGATCAAATGGGATCCGGAAAAAGAAGAGTTTCCCGGTGACGACGAGGCCAACGCCCTGCGCAGCCGCGAACGCTCAACCGACTGGATGAACGCTTAATTCATCAATCCACAGATTACGCTGATTACAGAATGAAAAAATCACATCTGCGAAATCCGTGAAATTTGTGGATTTTTTAAAGGACAGAGGATGGCTATGATTCGATCAATACTGAGTACTATGACCTTTTTGGTTATTACCCCGTCTTTCGCTGTTCGCGGGAAAAAGTACCTTTTTTCTTCGAGTT
>QKFE01000237.1 GCA_003252225.1 Kiritimatiellales bacterium
GAATGCCGCCGCCGTTTTGTTTTCAAACTTCAACGCGTACCCGAATTTTTCAACTTTTTCGGACGTAACATACGAATCATCTTTTTCATCGTCGTCTTCGGTTCGCTTTGCGCTGATCGCGAAAGAGCTGTCCGAGAGGAACGACTGGGCGCTGTCCCACTCTTTAATATACTGCTGATCCGTATCGCACAGCGCGGTGACCGGAATGGTGAAAACTTTTTTATTATCGCGCTCAATCGTGACTTTTTGACTGCGCGGCTCGTACCGCATAATCCGCCCGGTGATCGTTTTCCCGTCGGAACTGGTAAATTCCCGGAACTCATCCGCGGCAAAAACAGAAGAAAGAAGGCCGAACAGCCCGATCAAAAATACATCTACGCATGATATCCCCCAGTTTCATTTTTATACATTCAGGTGCAGCACCCGGCACCTGATAGTGTGCGAAAATAGAAAAGCAAGCCGGATCAAACAAGGTCAAATAACTTTAAGATTAGGAATGGAAGAATATTCAACACCCGAAATCAAATTAACGCGCCGGTTCCTGCCACTGTTTGAGGGTTTTGACGGTGTCGGGGCTGACAAAATCGCGCGAAACAATTGCGCCCGATTTCGTGGTCATGGAAACCCGCATCCAAATGCCTTTGATTTCGCCGCTCTGCCGATCCGGCAGGCCGCCGACATAGCCGTCATAACCGGCGGAAAGATGCTGGTCATACACCTCAACCGGCTGCGTTGAAAAAACCATCCTTTCGCGGGGTTTGAGCAGATCAACCGCAATACGGCCGGTTTGGCATTTATCCTCCGTATGTTCGCCGGCCGGGGTGAGTTCTTCCTGCTCGGAAAAAACATTATAGGTGATTTCCAGATTCTTCAGCGCAGCGGCCCCGCGGTTGATCAGCGTCATTTCGAATACAACCTGTTCAAAGTCGCGCTGAACACTGCTCTTTTCGGACCAGTTTTTGACCACCTTTTTATTCAGCTCCACTTTAAAGGCCGACCCTTTTTCAAAGGCATTAATCGCCTGCCAGTCGAGGATATAGTCCTGATCCACCTGAGAAAAAATAGAGGGTTCTACCTTTTTGCGTTCATTATTCGGAAGCTCCAGCTCAACCAGCCCTTTCGCTTCATTCAGCCCGATAATCCGCGCCGAAACCGTTCGGCCCTGTTTGTCCGTAAAAACGTGAAACCCTTCCGTACCGGCCACGGCCCGAATACCGCCCGCCAGCAAAAACACCGTTAAAACCCTCTTCACAACTGAAAACTCCCCTCCATTAGAAAACATACCGGCCGCTTTATGGCGAAAATCTCCCCGGCATAAAAGGCCTATCTCCCCTTTTTCGACTTTGTCCGTTTCATCCGTCCCGCACTTATGGCAAAACACCGCGCATGAAAGAACAATTCGGACTCTATTTAATCCTCACCGATCCCGCCGCCGGCTACGAAACCTGCGCACAAGCCGCTGTCGATTGCGGCGTCCGCTATGTTCAGCTGCGAATGAAAAAAAGCCCGCGCGAACACATTCTGAAAACCGCCGCCCGCATCCGCGAAATCACCCGCAATACCGACACCCGCTTCATTATTAATGACGATCTCGACATCGCCATCGAAACCGACGCCGACGGAATTCATTTGGGGCAGGATGATCTGAATTTAACTACAGCACGAAAAAAATGGAACCGGCCCGGAAAAATCTACGGCCTTTCCACCCACAGTTTTGAGCAGGCCAAACAGGCCGAAAGGCTTTCCCCCGACTATATCGGCATCGGCCCCGTTTTCCCCACGCAAACCAAAACCGACACCGCCCCCGTTTTGGGAATCGCAGAAACTGCGCGAATTGCAGCATCCGTCAATCTGACCTCTGTCGCCATCGGGGGGATTACCGCCGGAAACCTGCCGGATCTGCTGCGGGCGGGCATAACCAACTTCTGCACCGTCAGCGCCGTTGCGAATTCGCCCGATCCCGCCGCCTCCATCCGGCAGCTGCAGGAAATCCGGAAAGCCCATATTTAGGCTTGAGCAAAACCGGCCTGCCCGATAGATTCCGCGCTTCTTTTTACCGGGCGAGTGGTGAAATTGGTAGACACGCGGGATTTAGGTTCCCGTGCCGAAAGCGTAAGGGTTCGAGTCCCTTCTCGCCCACCATTTTCTATTTCGGTTCGAGGTTTTTATAAAACTCCTGCACGCGCCTGTGATATTCGATGTAATCCGAAAATGAAAACGGCACATTGGTTTCATTCCACGCATTCCACATATCCGCCATGGTTTTTGCGCGCTCGGGCTCGGCGTTAATCAGGTCGTTCGTTTCCGCGACATCCGCCCAAAGGTTATAGAGTTCATTTTGGGTGTTCCAGTCGTTCTTCAGCCATTTATACCCGTCGCCGGAAACGACGCCCCAGGCGGCATTGTTGCGGCGGCGGAAGTAGATGGCATCGTGCGGCGCCGTTTGATTTTCGCCTTTCAAAAAAGGAATCAGATTAACGCCTTCCAGCCCGTTTTCATCTGCGCCGGCGAGGGCGGCGGCGGTACGGGTGATATCGAGCGAAACAACCGGCTTTTCAAATTTACCGGCGGAAAGCTTGCCCGGCCAGTAGACGATGAACGGGACATGCACGCCGCCGTCATACGTGTCGCCTTTATATCCTCGGAAGGGCGCGTTGGAGGAAAAAGCCGGCTGATCCTTTTCCCAGTGTTTGGGCCCGCCGTTATCGCTGAGGAAAAAAATCAGGGTGTCTTCCGCCAGCCCCATTGCTTCGAGCGATCCGACAATCCGCCCGATATTTTCATCCAGCTCAAACACCATCGCGGCATAGGTCTGCCGTTCCCAGCCTTCGAGGTGTTTGAATTTTTTAACTGTTTTTCCGGGCGCCTGCAGCGGTGTATGCGGCGCGTTGTAGGCCATATAAAGGAAGAACGGATCGGCGCGGTTGCTTTCGATAAAACTGATCGCTTCATCGGTCAGTTGATCGGTCAGATAGCCGGATACATTCGCGGCCCTGCCGTTTTTCATCAGCGGCTGAAGATAGCCCTCTTCCGACGGTTTGGAGGTATCGACGTTCCAATAGTCGTGCCCGCCGCCGAGGAAGCCGAAAAAGAAATCGAACCCGCGGTTATTCGGGTGATGAATGGCGTTCGAACCCAAATGCCATTTGCCGACAACCGCGGTTTTATACCCGGCGTCTTTGAGCCTTTTGGCAATCAGGGTTTCCGTTTCGGGCATTCCGGAATAGGGGTTGTCCGGCGCATACGGCGGATTGGTTTCAAAACCGAATCGCTGCTGGTAGCGACCGGAAAGCAGCGCGGCGCGGGAAGGGCCGCAATAGGGATGCGTCACATAGCCGTAGGTGCACTCGACGCCGTTCGTCGCGAGGCGGTCGATATTGGGCGTCGGAATCGCTGTCGAACCGGTATACCCCAAATCGCCGTACCCAAGGTCGTCGGCCAGTATCACAATTATATTCGGCTTCGCTGCGGCGGAGCCCGCCATCAAAACCGCCGCGCAGAACAGACCGAAAACCATCATCCATTTCATAACCGGAAATCTCCTTAAGACTCCGGATTGTCATAAATAACCCTGTATTTTTCCACTATACATTCGGATTATTTGAGGCGGGCGGCCTTAAAGGTCGATTCGGAAAACATAGGCGTGCTGACCGGCCGCATTCACCGGGAATTTTATCACCATGCTTTGATCCGTTTTGCTCCACTGCACATTTCCGTTGTGGCCGAGCAGAGAAACGTTCAGCACCTGCCGCCCGTTGATCCCGGTCAGCACCACTTCATCGTTCGGGCGGTCGAGCACAATGGCATACACAAACTTTCCGTCTTTCGACTGCGTGTAACGGATATCCTTCGCGGTGAATTTTGAAGGGGTTTCTTTTCCCGGCTGCGTCGGCCCTTCGGCCGCAACCTTCCAGCGTTCTGATTCATACACCGCTTCGCCGTTCACCTTCAGCCATTTCCGGAGTTCGCGAAGCATCTGCTTCTGATATTCCGGAATTTCGCCGGGCGATCCGGGCTGACCAGAAGGCTGGCAGCCGCTCACGCTCACCCGGTCAACAAACCCGTCAATCAGCGCATTTGCGGTCATATTCGTTGCTTCCGGCGACTCAAACCATTCCGGCAGTGGAAGCTGTTTAAGCGACCCCAGCGTCGGCTCGCTGTTTTCCGCATAGACCGCCGACGCGAGCAAAAGACCAATAACTGTTACTCTGAATTTCATACTCACTTCATTTTCTAAAACATCACCTGAATTGACTCAACCCTATGCGAACCCGCCGGGTTACACAGCTAGACAAACGGACAATCCCCGATTATCAATACAGATAGACCATCGGACAGTATACAAACCGGATGGCAGACTTCTATATGAACCTATGCTGAATGTGATGATGAAAAATTTATGCCTCGCCCTTTTTCTGTCTGCAACCTGCTGCCCGGGATTTGCTGACAGCGACCACCGCAAAATCATGGAAATATCCGACCTCGAAGGCCGGACGGTTCACGCGCGTATCCTCTACGTCGGCGAACGGAACGTGTTTCTGAAAACCATGAAAAACACCATCCACCGCTGCGAACTCGCAACACTGAGCGAACCGACCGTACAGAGCAGTGGAAAGCGGATTACAATCATACCATCTCCGTTGATCAGCTCATTGCGCTCTGCCGGGTTGACCAGCCGGAAAAGCGCGGCGTTCAGCCGGTAATTTTAGAACCCGAAATACCGAAAAACTGGAAGCTGGCTGAACACTTTTCGGACGAATTCGACTCAAAAGAAATCAATGAAAGCAAATGGGAATGCAACCTGCGCCCGTGGGGCGAGCGGGCGTGGGCGCGCGATAATCTCTGGCAGAAAAAAGGCAGCCTGTTCATTCAGGCCCGCTACGAGCCGCACACCGACCCCAGAGGCCGCAAATATTTCTATAAACTCGGCATCCTCCAGTCGCAGAAAAAAACAAC
>QKFE01000202.1 GCA_003252225.1 Kiritimatiellales bacterium
AGGCGATCAACTATGTAAAACAGTTTATGCAGACCAACATGACCGATGAACAGATGCGTTTGGTCAACCGCTTCCAGCCGCTGTCCGAACGCCTCGCTGCGGAGAAAACCAAATGAGCAGCGTCTGGTTTGCCTTCGGACTCACCGTATTCGCCGACACGGCCGTTATGGCGCTCGCCTCCTGCTGATGCGGTAGGTTTTGCTTCCAGAGGGCGGGGAAAAACCGTACATTCCGCCTTAAGTAATTGGAGGGCGACGCTCCGTCGGAGCCGTATCGGTGTAACGGCGTTTCTTAGAAACACAAGGGTGTAGAGGCGTTTCTTAGAAACGCAAAGCGGCTCTGAGAGCCGCCGCTACAGGCTCCGGCAAAGCGTCGCCCTCCAGATAAAAATCAGAGGTAATTCATGTTCCCCGAAGTACGACTCAGACGCCTGCGCCAATCCGCCGGAATCCGCCGGATGCTCGACGCGCCCCTGCCCGGCCCCGAAAAATTTATGTGGCCGACCTTTGTGATCGACGGCGAAAACAGGCGCGAAGAAATTGAATCGATGCCCGGCCAATACCGGCTCAGCATCGACCGGCTTTTAAAAGAACTCGAACCGCTGGTTGAAACCGGTATCGGCTCCGTCCTGCTTTTCGGACTGGCCGAAGATGCGCAGAAAGACGGCAGAGGCTCGGAAGCGTGGAACGAAAACGGCACCGTTCAGCGCGCGATATCCGCCGTTAAAAAAACATACCCCGATTTAGTCGTTGCGGCCGACGCCTGCGTCTGCGCCTACACCGACCACGGACACTGCGGCCCGCTATCCAAATCGGGCGGTGTTGACAACGATGCCGCCATTGAAAACCTCGGCAAAATCTGCGTTTCACACGCCGCCGCGGGGGCCGATATGGTCGCCCCCTCTGCGATGATGGACGGACAGATACTCGCGATTCGCGAAGCCCTCGACGAACAGGGCTTAATCGACACCGTTTTAATGAGCTACTCCACCAAATTCGCCTCTTCGATGTACGGCCCCTTCCGCGACGCCGAAAAATCAAAACCCGGCAAAGGCGACCGAAAAGGCTATCAGGCCTCATTCGGCGACCTGCGCACCGCCCTGCGTGAATCGGAATTCGACGAAATGGAAGGCGCGGACATGCTGATGATTAAACCGTCGATTTTCTATTTAGACATCCTCGCCAAAATACGCGAAGCCACCGATCTGCCGATCGCGGCCTACAACGTCAGCGGCGAATATTCCATGCTCCACGCCACCGCCCAGCGCGGCTGGGGTGATCTCAAAGCGATGGTGCAGGAATCCACCTTCGCCCTCACCCGCGCCGGCGCCGACATTTTAATTTCGTATTGGACGAACCAGTATAACCAGATATTCAAAGACTGACCCAACCGCACCCGTCAGGATAGCTTAACCGCTTGCCGGAAACCCCCATTCTTACTGCTTTTTCTTGCTCTCCGGTTCTTTCACCAGATCAAGAAGTACATTCCGTCTTTCCTGCGGTTCTTCAATGGCACGAACGGCACACTCCAACTCGAAACGATAGGTTTCGTCCTCTTCTATCAAACGGGCAACCGCCTTCTTATGCTCTTCATCACCCGTTAACAGATAAAGAGCCGCCCGGCACGCGAGCTCCATCTGAGGATTGGAAAGGCCGGTTTTAAGCTTTCGCTCCAGCAGCTCTCTGTCCGAATCAAAGGTTCCCAGCGCCACCGCAGCACGATACCGCGCCGCCATACGGCCGTTGAACCCATTCATTGGATCATCATCCGGTTTTGACAGCTCTGTTTCCACATCGGCAAGCTTCAGTAGCGGTTCCACGGCACTCACATCACCGATCTGTGCCAGACAGCCGGCCGCGTTATAGGTCCAGATCCATCGTGTATCCATAGGCAGCAATTCGATCAATGGGGCAACCGCCATCTGACACTTCTGCCGCGCCAACGCTTCTGCCGCCTGTCGCCCCGTACAGACACTTTCAGCTGAGACCAGCAGATTAAACAGCAATGGGACACCCGCCTCCCCCCGCTCTTCCAATGCCTTGAACGCTTTTTCCTCCAGCGTCCCGTGATCCGCATGGTGATAACACAGCGCGGCCAGGAAAACCATCGCATCACTGTTTTCCACATCCGCGATCAGGTTGTCGACCTGCGCCTCCTTACCTACAGCAGCCTCTTCCGTCCGCCCGGAAAGCACATCACAAACCGCCGCATTGTTTGATGTAAAGGTCAGTTCTGCAAAAGGAGGTATCCATTCATAAAACTCGGCCATGCGGGAATACTGTTCTGTTTTTTCATCATCTTTGATGCCGGAGTAAAACTCAGAAAGCATTCGGTATGCAGAGGCGGAGCGCGGATCCTTTTCAATGCAGACGTTCAAACATTTTACCGCCTCGTTGGTTGATCCGCCCTGTAGGTAGACACTGGCCAGTTCGTTGATCAGTTCCGCGCTGTCCGGATCAGATTCTGACAACCCTTTCAATAGTTCCGCCGCCTCGTCAAACCGCTCAAGCGCAATCAGCGCCTGCGCTTTCTGATAACGAAAATACTCATCCTCCGGAATCAACACGAGTGCCTTGCCGCAGACTACCAAAGCCCTTTCCATACGCTCCCGCTTCCACGCATCCTCTGCTGCGGCATCCTTGCTCGGGGAGTAGCATACCGAACCCCGCTTATAGGAAACCGTTGGGCCATCCTTCCCCTGCCGGGCAAAAATCTCGAAGCACTGCGCCAGCAAATACATATCCGAAACGTCATCCAGTAATCCTGCTTCCAGAATCTCGACCGCACGCTCCGGCTGACCGTCATAATCATACAGACGACTCAGCAGGAGCCGTTCATCGGTTCCTTCCGGACCTTCAAGCAACTTTATTGACTCCTCGATTCTTCCCTGATTTGCCAACTCCATCGCCTGTTCATGCCGCGATGCTGCACCGGTCGAAGCGGCGACGGCAAACAGCAGGGTGAATAAAAGTAAATCCCGTTTTAATATGATTGTTCTCATTTCCTGTTCTCCTTTTTCGTCTCCCACAGGTTCGGTTCGCCCGGCAAACCGGTATTCCAACTTAATGCACCGATCAGCCTCCTTAATGGGATATACGAATCCCGGACGCCGAATATTTACTACTTGTAATAAATTAGTGGATTACCCGCACTCGACAACTCTATATCCGTTGTTTTCAATAGAGCCTCGCATACAGGAGACAGCAATGAATTCAGCACAATGGTTTGAACGGGCGAAAGCGGTGATTCCGGGCGGGGTGAACAGTCCGGTGCGGGCATTTAACGGGGTCGGCGGAACACCGGTTTATTTTAAGTCGGGCAAAGGCGCGAAAGTTCTGACGGAAGACGGTACGGAGCTGATTGATTTCTGCGGCTCGTGGGGGCCATTGATTCTCGGTCACGCCCGAGACGAAGTAGTGGAAGCCGTTTGCAAGGCGGCGGCGGACGGACTGACGTTCGGGGCCAATACCGCAAAAGAGGCTGAATTTGCCGAACTGATTACTTCGCTGGTTCCGGAGATGGAAATGGTGCGGCTGGTCAGTTCGGGGACGGAAGCGGTGATGACTGCGGTTCGGCTGGCGCGCGGCTATACGGGCCGTCGTAAAATCATTAAATTCGACGGCTGTTATCACGGCCACTCTGACTATCTGCTGGTTGCTTCGGGCAGCGGACTTTTAACGGGCGGTATTTCATCATCAGCCGGTGTTTCTCCGGCGGCGACGGAAGAGGTGTTTGTCGCGCCGTATAACGATCTCGAAGCGGTGCGGGAAATCATTAAAAAACACGGCGATGAAATTGCCGCGGTGATTGTTGAACCGATTGCCGGGAATATGGGGCTGGTTGAGCCGGTTGCCGGGTTTTTGGAGGGGTTGCGCGAAATAACCGCCGAATGCGGCGCGCTGCTGATTTTCGATGAAGTGATTAACGGCTTCCGTTTGGCTCCGACGACCTTCGGGCACACGGTCGGCATCAAAGCGGATATTACGACGCTGGGTAAAATTATCGGCGGCGGAATGCCGATCGGCGCCATCGGCGGGCCGGCAACAATCATGTCGCATCTCGCACCGCTCGGCCCGGTCTATCAGGCGGGCACACTCAGCGGTAATCCGGTGGCCGTTGCGGCGGGAATGAAAACGCTCGAACTTTTGCGCGATGAAAGTCCCTATTTAAAAATGGAACTCCTCGGCAGAAAACTGGCCGAAGGCATCAACCGAATTGCCGCCGAAAAAAATCTCCAACTGCACTGCGCGCAAAAAGGCGGTATGTTCACCCCGTTCTTCCGGAAGGAACCGGTCTGTAATCTGGATGACTCGAAAGCGTGCGATCAAAAGGCGCACGCCGCCTATTTCCACCACATGCTCGACTGCTCGACCACGGGTTTTATACCCCGCCCTCCGGATTTGAAGTCGCCTTCATCTCCGCCGCCCACACCGATGAACACATTAGCCAATTTCTTGAAGCATTTGATAAACTATAATCTCACGCTCGCTCGCTGCACTCGCTCAAGCCGCAAAGTCACAAAGAAAAAGCTCTGCGGCTTCACGACTTTGTGTGAGTAAAAATGAAGTTTGGAACGCACACGTGGGATGTCAGTCCAAAGGAAGCGGTTGAAATTCAGAAAGGCCTGCAATCGCATCTGAAACTGGCCGATGATTCAGCCGCTTT
>QKFE01000273.1 GCA_003252225.1 Kiritimatiellales bacterium
AAACCACCCCGTTTTCCGCCAGTTGATCCAGTTGCGGGGTTTTGATCTCATTTGAACCGGTGAAGCCGAGATCGCCGTAACCGAGGTCGTCGGCGAGGATGATCAGAATATTCGGTTTATCCGCCGCCGACACCGTCAGCGCCGATAACAAAAATACCAAAGCAGCACATTTTCTTTTCACCATAGAGGACACGGAGGCACAGAGTTTTTGTTTTCTCTGTGTCTCTGTGTGCTCTAGCGTAGCGGGTGGTAATAATTTTGTAAGTTGACGGATCGCAATACGACAAATAACAAATCCGGTTCCGTGTGTTCTGTGTATTCCGTGGTTCATGTTTGCCGCTATTTCTCTATTCGGTTTACCTGCAGCACGGCGCAGGCGATTTTTCCGCCGCTGTCGGGATAAGTGATTTTTACCGTCGATTTGGCGTTCAGTATTTCCGCCGGTACATTGAGCTCAATCATCCCGAAAAAGTTTTTGCGTCCGGCCTGATCGTCGCCCGCCCAGTTGGAGGGAATTTCGAGTTCGCGGCCGTTGATTGTTACCGAAGAGGGCAGCGGCTGTCTGCCGAGTTCGCGGCCCGGTGAAAGGCGGAGGATCGCGGTGCCTTTTCCGGTTGGGATGTTTTTGAAGGTGAATTCGACCGGTTTGTCCGCTTCGATTTCTTTGAGGTATTCGGTGGCATAAACGCGGTATTCGCGGACTGTCGCTTGGACTTGAGGCTGATCTTTCAGTTCAACCATCAGCAGGGCAATTTCCCCGGCGGCCAGTTGGATCGATTCCGGAATTGCTTCCAACTTTTTCTGGCCGAGTACCGGCGTTTCGCAGTTGGTGGTCAGCGTGCGCACCGCGGCGCTTTCCGCCGCCATATCGTTGAGTCCGGTCAGCACGATTTCCTTCGCGGAGCCGTCGAGATTCATTATGACCAGATTCAGCTTTTTCCCGTCAACCAGCAGATGAACGCGTACGTCGGGGTTGGAGCTGAGACTGCCGCGCCATTCGCCTTCGACGCCTTTCCAGAATTTGTAAAACAGGGTGAGATCGGTTTCAACAAAGCTGCCGTCTTCGAGCATGCGCCAAATCAGATAGGGGTTTGCCGTGCCCGGAACATGTTCGTTCGTCATGCCATACGTCCACGTTGCTTTGCCGAGGAAAAAAGGGATCACCCGCAGCAGGCGATCCGGATGGTCCATATAGGTCATCAGCTGGCCCATTGCGGAGTAGAGCATTCCGGCAGAACGTTCCGCGCTGTAGGGCATGGAGTTCATATTACCGCCCGGAATCTTGCCGTATTCAGTGATCATGATCGGTTTGGCCACATCGAACTTAATGAAGCTGTAGGTATCAATCAGATCCATGATGGCTTCCGAGTTACTGCCGGTTCGGTTGCGCGGAGAACCCATCACATTCACGCCGTCATAAATATGGTACGACCAGAAGTCCATATTTTCCCCGGCGATATCCATGAAGGTTTTCTGCCAGCCGTTCCAGTGGCCGAAGTTGTTGTCTTCCACTTCCACCCAGGCGGCGGAATAACCTCCGACCATCACATCGGGCGTCAGCTCTTTAACGCGCTTGGCCACGACGTTGTGCTGCTCGCACATCTCTTCGATTTCGCAGGGTATTTTTTTCGCCTTCACGAACGGCTCGTTATAGACCTCCAGAAACTTCGGGCGGTCTTTGTCGCTGAAGCCGTGTTTCAGCAATTGGGCGGTAAATTCGGCGGTGGCTTCCGGCGACCGCGGGCCCCATTCCGTGTAGGTGTTGTCCTTGTGCCCGTGCATCAGTTCGGGGTGGGTGCAGAATATGACAGCCGACATGTTTTCGGGAACAAAGCGGTGCCCGGCATATTCCTCCCGAAACGCTTTCAGCTTGGTTTTCATCGCTTTCAGATCGGGCATATCCGGATTTTTCCGGTCAGCGGGAATGCCGTCGGCGATCCATGAAATAAAGCCGCCGTCGCGGCCATATTTGGCTTCGAGCTCTTCTTCAATAAAACGGAAGTCGGCGTCTTCCAGATCAGTCGAGCCGAAGCATTCGTGGATCGTGATGAACTGATTCCGGTCAAACGTTTTCACCCCGCCGATATTGCGCACAACGTACGGGTTCACTTTCACTTCCACTTTTTCCGGTTCGGAAAAAATGGAAACAGGAGTAGCGAAAGCGAGTCCGGCCGCGATGAGCCTGAGGTGGTGTTTCCGGGGGCGTTGCCCCCGGGCCGTTGGGTTGGAATCAGTCATCATCAATTCTTTCGGTTAAGATGTAATTGTTTTGCCGCGCCGTTCTTCGAGTTCGTCACGGAGCTGGCTCAGCCGTTCGTGCGAAAGCGGATAGCGGTACAGCAGGACAAGGCAGATGATCAGTGCGACGACCTGCGGCATGGTGTAACAAAGGCGGAGCCGCTGCATGGTGCCGGGGGATTGTTTGTCCATAATGGCGGCCTGCTGCAGCTCTTTGGTGTGGCTGTCGAGCGTGACAATCGGGGTATTGGCGTCTTTGATCCGTTCTTTGACCCCTTTTTCGCCGTCGGCCTCGCTGATTGCGGTAACGAGTCTTCTGAAGGTGCCCATGCCTTCGTATTTACTGACCTTAACGCTTTCGGGCATGGCGGCGAATTCGACTTTTGCCTTTTCCGTGATTTCCGCTTCCAGCGATTCGTCCAGCTTGCTGTCGAATGAAACGACGTATTGGAGCAGCAGGCCGGAAAGGATAACCGCCAGCGTGATCGCCATTTTATTGACCCAGTTCATCGAGGCGGCGATGAGGCCTTCATTTCGCTTGCCGGATTCATATTCGTCGTAGTCGCAGACGTCCGCGCGCATCGAGAGGATGAGTACCCAGAAGCCGACTTCGCCGATGGCGAGGAAGGGTTTCATCACCAGCGTCAGCCAGGGGCGGCCGGGGATGGTGGTGAAGTAAATGCCGATGAAGGTGACGAGCAGGAGCCAAACGCAGGCAATCATCATGTGGTGCTTGTCATATTTGTCCGTCAGCCGTTTGATGCCGTATGCGGCGCCGATGGAGAAGAAGAAGCGCAGGGTTCCGTCAATCCCGCCGAGAATGGCGCCGGCTTGAATTTTTCCGCCGTACACATAATAGACGTTAATGAAGTAGGCCAGATTCATTGTGGCGATGATCGAGAAGAGGTAGGTGCAGATGGTGCCGATAATGATGAGGTAGGGTTTGTTTTTCAGCAGGATTTTTACCCCGCTCCAGAACTCGGCTTTCTCCTGTTTCTGCGCGATGTCGTGGTAGCGTTCAACGCTGAAAATGGCGGGGATAATCCCGGCGATGATCACCATGCCGCCGATAATCCAGCTGACGGCGCGCACTCCGGCGATTTCGCTTCCGAGTTTGGTTCCGAGCGCCATCGCAATGGGGAAGATCCAGATGATGCCCAGATTAAAAATCTGCTGCACGTAGGAGCGGACAACAAAGATGGAGTTGCGCTCTTTATAGTCCGGTGTCAGTTCCGCGCCGAGGGCTTCGTAAGGTACAGAAAAGACGGAATAGAAGGTGTAATAGATCAGCAGCGCGGCGAACAGGTAGATCGTGATCGCGGTCGAAGTCCAGCTTTCGGGCGCCATCCAGATGACCGGGAAAAAGGAGCCGGTGAGTATGGCGCCGACAAACACAAACGGCTTTCTGCGGCCCCACTTGCTTTTACTTCGGTCAGACAGGGTTCCGACCATCGGGTCGGTAAACGCGTCCCAGCAGCGGGCGGTGCCCATGGCATAGCCGACAATCGCGGCGCCGAGTTTCATGAAGTCGACGAAAAACGCGGTTAGAAAACTGGCCAGACAAACGGTCGCATAGTGGTCGGACACCACGCCCATTCCGTATGCGAGTTTCTGTCCGAGCGGTACGCGGTCCTCCGCCTTGGTCTTTTCTTTGTTCAGTTCTTTTTCGTGTTGTAATGCTTCTGACATAGCTACTCCTGTTTACGTTAACAGCCCTTTATAAGGGAGTTTGCTATCCGGGTTCAATTGTTGTTTTAAAATGTTTCATCAGCGCGCTTTACCCCGGCGGTATTCATACAGTGTTTTTGCGCTTTCCCGGATGGCTTCCACCATTTCCGGATAGGGGGTATCGCACACATCCACCAACCCAACATTATAATTCTCCCCGTCGGCTCTCCCTGCAATATGCTCATCAACGTACTGGAACCAGTGGACGCCGACTATATGCGGATTGTCTAGGGCGCTGTTTAAATAGGCGGTGAATTTTTCGGCGCGCTGTTCCTGATTGTCGGCTTCGCGCAACCCCGGATGAAAATGGCCGCGTTCGGTTGAGCCGAAGTGGTATTCGCCGATCATCAGCGGGCGGTCGATAAAGGCGGGCAGCCGGAGGTGTCGCACACTGT
>QKFE01000128.1 GCA_003252225.1 Kiritimatiellales bacterium
GTGTAACGCGGTGTTTGCGCTGGAGAATATGCGTTGCCGTCAACCCGGCCGCGCCCGAACCGATCACTGCAATGTGGAGTGGTTTATCCATTTTCGTTTAACAGAGCCCTTTTCATGGTTTCACTGGCCGGTTTTTCGCCGAGCCAGATTTTGAGGTAATCGTTTGCAAAATCACGGCAGGGAATGGTGATGATTGGCGCGTCATTGAAGAGGTAAATCAGGCCGGAATCGGGATGGATGCGGAGAGAGGCAACGGAACCTTTTTTCCCGTCCAGATAAGCGCGGTGGAGCTTTTCCATCAGCGGGAGGTGGCGCTGGAAATCTTCTTCAGCAAGATTTTGCCGGAGTGTTTTTTCGGCCACGCTGATCATATGTTTTTTCGGTGTGGTATGGAAATAATGGATATCGAGCTGGAGTTCTTCCCCCCGTTGGTAAAGCGCGCCGGTATAGATTTTGAAGAGAAGCCCTTTTCTCAGCAAGCCTGCGCCTTTCAGCGGCAATCCATTCCGAGTTCCGGGCAGTTCAATCCCGCCAACCGTGACGCGTTCCGGATGGGCCGGAACCGCCAGCAGACAAGTGAAAAGGATGGCGAGGAAGCGTTTCATTATTTCAGGTTTTCCTTTTGATCGATAAGCAGCATCTGTTCTTTTTGGAATCCCAGTTTTTCGGCCACACGGATCAGCCGGTTCAGATCGTTTTCCGGCAGGGCGGGGTTCCGCGCGAGAATCCAGAAATAGCGGTAGGTCGGTCCTGCCACAATCGCTTCGGTGTAATCGGGGCTCAGGTAAACGATTTTATAGGAGGCATAAAACGGGCGGAAGAAACTCACTTTCAGGAAGCCGGTATTTTCCGCGCCTTCTGGTTTGGCGATTCCGACGGCTTCCTCCCATTTTCTTTCGCTGTCATTGAAGCCCCGGTTGAGCACTTTAACCGTGCCGTCCGCGTTGAGCCTGTATTCTGCGGAAACAGAACTGAGTCCCTTTTCAAAGCGGTGGTCATACCGCGCCATCTCATACCATTTCCCGAGATACCGGTTGAGGTCAAAACCTGAAACCGGTTCGAGATTTGATGTTGTCCGGCAACCACCCAGCAGGGCGGCCATTACGATGAGCGCGGCCCATTTCATCAGAGCGCCTCTTCCACTGCTTTGATCAGGCTTTCATCCTCCGGCTCCGTGCGGCTTCCGAAGCGGTTGAGAATTCGCCCGTCTTTTGAGATGAGGAATTTGTTGAAGTTCCACGAAATTTTACCGCCGAATTCCGGATTTGATTCTTCGGATGTCAGGTAGCGGTAGAGCGGGTGCTGCTCGCCGCCTTTCACGCTTATTTTCGCGAACATCGGGAAGGTGACGCCATAGTTCAGGCGGCAGAACTGTTCAATTTCCCCGTTGGTTCCCGGTTCCTGTTTAAGGAAGTCGTTGGAGGGGAAGCCGAGAACAACCAGCCCGCGGTCGCGGTATTTTTCGTAGAGCTTCTGAAGCCCGTCATACTGCCCGGTGAATCCGCACTTGCTGGCTGTGTTGACGATCAGCAGCGTCTTGCCCTTATATTCACTGAGCGTGGTTTTTTCCCCGTTGATTCGTTCAACTTCAATGTCATAAAAAGCAGTCATCGGTTTTTCCTCCTTTGCTTTTGATAAACAGCCTGTCAGCAGCAGAGAGCCCATCAGCCATAGTGCAGTTTTCATTTTTCGAGTCCTTTCGCGATTCGGTTTTTAACCAGCCGGGTCCAGTATCCCACCACCGGGAGACGATCCATCATGACACTGGTATCCCAGTAATCGTGCTGGTAAATAATTTTTCCGGCTTCATTGAAGCGCACATGCGAAACGCCCAGCGCTTCGATCGGGCCGCCTTTGGCCGCTTTTGAATGCAGCACCATCGTCCAGCGGAAAAAATAGTCTTTGCCGCTGCGGTTGACGGAATCGATGGTGAACGTGCACGATTCAACCGGTTCGGCCATTACGACGAAATAGTGCTCAATGTCGTCAATCCCCTCAACCACGTGGAAGGGATCCGCAAACCAGGCTTCGTCGGCATACACATCCCGGATTCCGGCTTTGATCGCCTCGGCGGAGTAGTCGGCATAAAAAGCCTCGAACCGCTTCAGCACCGTTTCCTCGGTTTCGCTTTCCGGTTGGAACGATTTCACCGTTTCAACCCGTTTCAATGCGGCTTTGCATGCGTTGATATCCGGCGCCGTGTTTTCGTATTTTGATTTGCAGCCTGTCATTGTGAGCAATCCTGAAACTGAAAAGAGCATCAGCGCTGTTTTAAAAGATAGTGTGCAACGTACCATTCGTTTCCTCCCTTAAATCCGAAGAGTTCCTCACAGGCCATGAAAAAGATGCGCCAGCGGCCAAGCTGAATTATGGCTTCTTCTTTACCGTATTGTTTTTCCAGAACCGACAACGCTTCGTCTTCAAACTGATCGATCCGTTTCAGCCAGGCGTTGAGGGTTTTGGCGTAATGCGTGCCGTTGACCCGCCACATCCGTTCAACCAGCATATGGTCGTTCATCAGCGGAAGCAGGTTTTCCGAAGGCATCATTCCTTCTTTGAAAAAGTTTTCAGCCATCCAGTTGTTTTCGCCGCTGCCGTTAAACAGGTAGGGGAGATCTTTGTGGACGAAAATATGGATGAAGAGCCTGCCTTCCGGTTCAAGCCAGTTGCCAACCCTGCGCAGCAGTTCGTGCCAGTTGCGCATGTGTTCGAACATTTCAACGGAGATGACGCGGTCAAACGTCCGGGCCAGCGCAAAATCATTCATGTCGGCTGTGATGACTTCGAGATTCGGTATTCCCCGGGCCTGAATATATTTCCGTTGGGAATGTGAATTTGAAACGGCGACAATGTTTGAGTTGGGATAGTGGCTGGCCATCCAAAGCGACAGGGAACCCCAGCCGCAGCCCAGTTCGAGGATATCCATTCCGTCCTCGATGCCTGCCCGTCGGCAGGTCATTTCGAGCATGGCTTCTTCCGACTCGGTTAACGTGGTTTCCGGTTCGGGCCAATAGCCGCAGCTGTATTTCAAATGCGCGCCCATGAATGTCTGAAAGAGCTCGGCCGGCACTTCATAGTGCTGCTGATTCGCGGTGCCGGTTTCGATGGCCACCGGTTCCGATGAAATCGTCTTTTTAAACTCGTAGAGCTTTTCGAGCCGCTCCTCATAATTAAGGGGCGATTCCGCTTTCAGGCGGTCGCGGAGCAGTTTCCGTATTCCTGCCCGTATTGCGGTATCGGGCATTTTTCCTTTTTCAGCCAGTTCCATTAAATCAATCATGTTGAACCTCCATGCGGGTTGTTCGTACGGGGGGCTGTTTGCTTACACAGTTTTCTTTTTTTTCGGCCAGGGGATAAATGCAGAGGTGGTTTGCTGGTAGTGTTTGTACGCTTCGCCCCTTTTGGCCAGGGCTTCGCGTTCAACGTGGGGAATGCCGGTCAGTTTGGTGATGAAAATATACATCGCCGCAACGCCGACAAAACTCAGGGCAAAATCGCCGGTTCCGATGGCGATGAAAACGTAGGCAAACCAGTGCAGCCACTCAAAAAAATAGTTGGGATGGCGCGACCAGTTCCACAGCCCGTCCGAACAAACTTTTCCTTTGTTCAACGGATTGTTTCGGAAGCGCGCCAGCTGATAGTCCGCCAGCCATTCGCCGGACATTGAAGTCAGCCACGTCAAGACTGCGAGCACATCAAATAAAGTAAAACCGGGCTCCGTTTTATTTGCTCCCGGCAAAAACGGAAGGGCAAACAGAACCACCAGCAGAGATTGAGAGGTGAAGAAAAGGTAAAACCAGGCATTTGCTTTTCTGCCCCAGTGGGCGCGCAGGCGTCGGTAACGCGCATCTTCGTGTTTCGGGATGATCCGGTCTTTGATGATGTAAGCCACAAGACGGACGGCCCAGATTGCGCCCATAGCCGCGATGATCCCTCTCCGGGGAAGCCAGCCTTCACCGAATATTCCCGCCGCAACCGCCATTATGCCGACCCCTGCGGTCCAGCCGATATCCACAACGCCGGCGTCTTTTCTTACAACCTGAACAATCCATAAAAGAGAGAACAGGATGAATGCCCCGAAGAAGCCGTAAAGAAGCAGCGGGGCAAAATGGGCGAGGGTGTTCATTTTTTACCTCCTTCGGTGAGAATGGAGCGGGGCGGTTCGCGGATATCCCAGACGATGCCCAGAAACTGGAGGAGACGCAGAAGCATGTAACTCAGGTCGATTTCCCACCAGCGGAATCCCTGCCGCGCGCAGACGGCATAGCGGTGGTGGTTGTTATGCCACCCTTCGCCCATGGCCAGCAGTCCGAGCAGCCAGTTGTTCCGGCTGTCGTCTTCC
>QKFE01000084.1 GCA_003252225.1 Kiritimatiellales bacterium
CGCGCTGGAGGACGTACTGGCCGGGAAACCGGTGAGGATGCCGGTAACCAACCCGGTCGGATGCAATGTGAAGTGGGAAGGAAAGGATCGTAAATGGATGCCGCCGGAGGCGTGTGACCTGATCTGATTTATATATAAGAAAGTGATTATTTCCACGGAATTATTTCCTGTCAGAGGTGTTGAATTTATATTTTACGCACCTATACTGGTCATATTTCGGGGAAAAGCGATTGGAACTAAATACGGAGGAAGTAATGCAAATCAAAAAAATTGCAATGTTGGTGGTAGCAGGGTGTGCGATCGGAATGCTCACCGGTTGCGGAATTCCGGAAGAAGAACATAATGCGGCGATCAAACAGCTGCAGGATCAAATGGCGAAAATGGAAGAAGACCTCAACGGAACCATTGCCGACAAGGAATCCCTGCTGAAATCGGAAAAAGCCAAAGTCCGTACCGCCCGCATCGAGCTGGATGACGCTTCCGAACGAATCAAAGCACTACAGTCTAAAAATACGGAATCATCCAAAGAGCTGATTGCCGCGCAAGGCAAACTGGCTAAAGCAGAAGAAGATCTTGCCGCTTCTAAATCAAAAGCGCTGACTGCGCAGGATAAAGCGATTGAAGCGGAAACCAAATATAATGCGTTAAGCGTTGAACATGATGAGCTCAAGCGCCGCTTTGAAGACTTCAAGAAAAACATGGCTTCAATGGGCGGATCATCGACTTCGTCTGCTGTTTCGTCCGCTGCTCCGGCAACGACAACGACAGCTTCTCCGGCTCCGGTCACAGAAAAGAAACCGGCTCCGGCCACCCAGACGAAAAAGCCGAAATCAAATTCAGAAGCTGTAATGAGTATTCTCGACCAGATGGGCAACCAGTAATACACTCCCGCCTGACTTGAATGAACGAAGCCCGGAATTGCTCCGGGCTTTTTTGTTTCAGCTCCGTTTCAGCGCGAATTATTTCGGATTGCGGAATTCATCCTGCCAAATCCAGATCAGTTTCTTTTCTTTCACCTTCGAGTGGGAATTTGAGCCGTAGGCGTTCTCTTTGCCCGGCACTGCTCCGCGGTGCTGCGGTTCTTCTGAGACGGTTCGGCTGACACAGCCCGATAAAAGCGAGCAAAGGGATAATCCTAAAATCACAGCAACAAATTTCATTCGGTCAACTCCTGTTTGTAAAGGGGCCATTATTTCGCGTGTGTGCCTCTGCCCTCAAGCACGTTGTTCAGAAATTCCCTGTGCCGGACTGCGGGGTACGCCGCAAGCACAGAGATGAACAGATTGGTTTTTTGGTAACCCTCTCCTGTTTAAGCGATTGATTTTCCAAAAGCGCGAAAAAATAGAAAGCCATTTTTCAAACGGCGTTTTTTGGTTTATCTTCCGGTGCAATGGGAAACCCGATTCACCAGCTTGATTTTAATTTTGCCGCAGATGATATGCTCGAATTCCCGCGCGATCTCGGTGAAGAGGGCTGGTTCCAGTTTCATTCCGAACAGAAACAGGCTATTGAACGGATCGAGCGGAAATTCGGCATCGTGCTGAATAAAAAGGTACGGCTCCGGCTGCGCGGCTGGGACGAAGAATTTACCGGCAAACTGGTACTCGATTCCTTTTTGCTTCCGCCGCCCGACGCGGATTCAGTTCCGCTGCGAATCGGGAACGTGACCTTTGAAAACACCGATATCGAGTTTCTGCAGACGCTGGATTATTAACCCTCGTCTTTGATGAACCGGGCAATGAACATGCCGTCGCCCGGACCTTCCCACGGCCAGATCTGCATTTGGCCGTTTGTCATTTCGCCGGTCAGCGGATTGGTGAAGGGGTCGAGTTTAAAATTCGGATGCTGATCGAGGAAGTTCATGACCACTTCTTCGGTTTCGGGCTGGGTATAGGTGCAGACGGCATAAACGAGGATTCCGCCGGGTTTAACGCACCAGATGGCGTTGCTGAGGATTTTCAGCTGCCGGTTTGCACACTGAACGACATCGCGTTTGGAGGTTCGCCAGCGGGCATCCGGATTGCGGTTCCATGTTCCCCATCCGGAACAGGGGGCATCGACCAGAACGCCGTCGAACGTTTTGGTGAACGGTTCGTCAGTGGCCGCATTAAAGGGTTGCGTGCGGATGCTTCTGATTCCATAACGGCGCGCGCGTTTTTTGAGTTCTTTGAGCGCGGGAATACGGATATCAGTTGCGAGGACTTTTCCGTTCTGCCGCATCAGGTCGATTAAATGGAGGGCTTTTCCGCCGGCGCCGGAACAGCAGTCCCACCAGTCGCCGTCTTTTTGCGGGGCGCAGACGAGTCCGACGCATTGCGAGGCGATATCCTGCACCACAAACTGCCCGGCATGCGGCGCCAATATATGCTGGAGGCTGAGTCCGCTTTCGACCGAAACCGCGGCGGTTATATGATCGTGCACGCGGCTTTCAATTTCGCGGTCGGCCAAAGCCTCAACGAGCAGTTCCGGGTCGGTACGCGAACGCATCCATGTCGGCGGGCGCTGCTGCATATCAGAAATACAGGCTTCTATTTTTTCGGGGTTGACCACCGCAGAAAAATCGCTGAGCACCAGATCGGTAATTTTCAGCGGTTCAAATTCAGGCTGATTTTTGAACCATTCGTTGAGGGTGCTGCATTTGTCTTCAAGGCTGCGTTCGCCGATCGGCCGGGCGGTTTCGGGCAGGGTGCAGCGGGCCTGAAGGTATTGGAAACTCTCGGCCAATTCGGCGGTTTCGAGCATGGTTCCGAGCAGGCAGGCGGCGGGGGCTTCGAGGGTCAGTCTGGCCACGGTCCAGCCGTACCAGCGGAAATAGGAAAAGACGGCCTGTGAAAGAAAACGGCGGTCGCGCGAGCCGAGCTCTTTGTGGGTGCGCAGGTGGGAATTCAGGATCACGTCGGCCGGACGGCCTTCTTCAACAACCAGTTTGGTAAATTCGGAAAGGAGATCTTCGAGCATTTCCGCGTGCCGTCGAACGACCTTTTCGGGGAGGGGCTTGGGTTGGGTATTGTTATCCATAAAGTCGCATTTCAGTGTTGTGCCCATTAAAGCGAGTCGGTATTTACAGCTTCAATACTTGAGGAGGATGTAAATGTCAAAGGAACTTGGATACGTATTGGTGACCCCGTATACGCTCCGGAAATCGCGTACGGGCGGGGTGCTCGGGCGGCTTCTGAGCACCACGGGGCTGGACTTGGTTGCGGCCCGTATGTTCGGCCCCAGCCCGGAGCTGGTGAAACGCCATGCGCAGCTGATTCGTAACAGCAACGAAATCTGGCCGGAGATCAAAGATCTGCTTTCCGCCTATATTGAGCGGGAGTTTGCCCCGACGGAAGAGGGTCAGGTTCACCGGGTTCTGATGCTCCTTTTTGAAGGGGAAAATGCGGTGCGCAAACTGCGCGATTCGGTCGGCGGTTTTGAAGATTCGATCGAAAGCGCAGACACCATCCGCGGAACGTACGGCGATTTTATTAAAGCGCACGACGGATCGGTGACCTATTTTGAACCCGCCGTGCTGGTCGGCCCGACGAAGGAATCCGTCCGGGATGTGTTGAAACTCTGGTGCGAATACACCGAAACCGACGGCGGAATCCTCGAAAACGCGATCCGACTGGCGGACCATAAAAATGTGCAGAAAACGCTGGTGATTATTAAGCCCGATAATTTCACCTTCCCGAGCTCGCGGCCCGGAAACATTATCGACATTTTTTCCCGCTCCGGCCTCCGGCTGATCGGCGCGAAAATCCTCCGGATGAGCCTCGCCGAAGCGCTGGAATTTTACGGCCCCGTTCAGCCCGTTCTGCGCGATAAACTGGGAAGCCTTGCGGTCGAGCGTGCCTGCAAAGCCCTGAAAAAAGAGTTCGGTTTTGAAATGACCAGCAGTGTCATAAAAGCACTTTCCGAAACGCTCGGGCCGAGTTTCGGGGATCACCAGTTTTACAGCATCATGAATTTCATGACGGGGCAGTGGGCGCCCGATATTCACGGGGATGAAACGCTGGCAGAAGGAAAAGTCCGCTGCATGACGCTGGTTTACGCCGGCGAAAACGCCGTCGAAAAAATCCGCAACATTCTCGGCCCGACCGATCCGAGCAAAGCCGCCCCCGGTTCCGTCCGCAAAGAGTTCGGCACCGATATTATGGTGAATGCGGCTCACGCCTCCGACTCGCCGGAAAATGCGCTGCGTGAAATCGGGATTGTTAAAGTGCAGAACGACACCATCAGACGGTGGTATGAAAAATATTTTGAGTAATACGTGAAACGTGAAGCGTGATGCGTTCAGAACTCACGTTTCAATCGTCACTTGTCCCAATGGAGAAAACTATGTGGAAAGAAATCAAAGCCGCCCCCGCAGATGCCATTCTCGGGCTGACGGAAGCATTTAAAAAAGACCCCAATCCCGAAAAAGTGAATCTCGGCGTCGGCGTTTATAAAGACGATCAGGGATTAACCCCGATTCTGAAATGTATTAAAACCGCCGAAAAGAAACTGGTGGAAACCGAAACCACCAAAGGCTACCTGCCGATTTCCGGGAACCCCGCTTATGCCGCACAAGTGCAGAAAATGCTTTTCGGCGCGGACAGTGAAGTGATTGCGTCCGGCCGCGCGGCAACCATCCATTCGCCCGGCGGAACCGGAGCCCTGCGCGTCGGCGCGGATCTGCTGAAAGAGGTCTCCCCGAACGCAACGCTTTGGGTCAGTACACCGACGTGGGCTAACCATAAAGGGATCTTTTCCGCCGCCGGATTCAAAATCGCCGACTATCCCTATTACAGCCCGTCCACCAAAAAGGTTGATTTCGACGGAATGATCGGCGCGCTCGAAAATGTGCCCGCCGGAGATATCGTGCTGCTGCACGTCTGCTGCCACAACCCGACCGGCGTCGATCTTTCGGACGAACAGTGGGGTAAAGTGGTTGAAACCGCGAAGGCCAAAGGCTGGACGCCTTTCCTCGATTTCGCCTATCAGGGCTTCGGCGAAAGTATTGAAGCAGACCGCGCCGCCGTTGAAAAATTTGCCGCCGTCGGCATCGATTTTCTCGTCGCCAGCTCCTTTTCCAAAAACTTCGGCCTTTATAATGAACGTACCGGCGCCCTGACCGTCGTCAGCCCGACCGCCGAAGAGGCGGAAGTGGCCATGAGCCACGTCAAAATCGCCATCCGCGTGAACTATTCCAACCCGCCTGCACACGGCGGTTTGGCCGCCCTGACTGTGCTGGAAGACCCCGCTCTTTACGATCAGTGGATCGGCGAAGTGGCCGAAATGCGTGTCCGTATTAAAGAGATGCGTGCGGCGCTGGTTGACGGTCTTGCGGCCCGCGGCGTGGAGCAGGACTTTTCCTTTATTAAAGAGCAGTGCGGCATGTTCTCTTTCAGCGGACTTTCGAATGAAATCGTGGAATGGCTGAAAGTGAACAAGGCGATTTATATTGTCGGCGGCGGACGCATCAATGTGGCCGGTCTCACCTCCGAAAATATCGACTATGTCTGCGACTCTATTGCGGAGGCGCTGAACAGATAAGTCGGAAACATCTGCTGAAAAGCCGATTTGTGAGTACGTATTACAAATCGGCTTTTTGTTTTTCCTGGCTTTGGCAGATCGAAAACGCGCGTTGCTTGTAACCTTGATTCGGGAATAGAGACAGAGATCAGCACTGAAAAATTCAGAAGATGCGCGGTGCGAATCACCTTGAAGGGGATTGCGATTCTTTTTTAACACCTTCCCATTTAATTGTTTATGCGTTATTTTGTGTAATCACGGCTTGCTTTTGGTTTTAATTCTTTTCAATAAATAAAGTTGTTTTTGGTGTCAGATTCGGCGATTTTAGATCGTCATTTGAATACACCTTGAGGTGTATAGAATGACGATTTTAATATGACTAATTAGTGTGTATTTTTTTGTTGAAGGGGTTTCGGCAGATGTTCAGTAGAAAACGATTAGATAAGCGCGAAGAGATTGTTTTGTCGAAAATACAGAAAATTTTCGGTCGCAGGCATCACCGTCATTGCGATTGTTATACAACCGAAGATCTGCAGACGGGGCTCTTTATTAAAAACAAGCAGGGCGATGCCCTGTTTTCGGTGAATCTGACGGAGCTTTCGGAATATTTGTCATCGATGAACGAGCGCATGCTGGAGAAACATCTGCAAAATGAATTTGGAAACCGGGGGCAGCGGGCTGCATAAAGCCTGTCTCATTGTTTGGTTCCAAGCTGCCCGGCCTTCACGCCGGGCTTTTTTCTGCACAAAACATCCCCTTGTTTTTTTTCTTGGCCGGTTTTAAGCTCTCTCCAGTGAGGCCAGTTTTTGGCAACTGATGGAGAGGGAAGATGAACGTTATCGCGGGAGTCAGCAAAGCGCCGGTACTGGAGCCTGAGGCGCTGCTTAGAAAACACCAGACCGGATACCGCATGTTTTTCTGGATTGCGGGTCTGTCGCTTGTTAATGCGGCGATTATTGTTGCCGGTTCAACCCGCAGTTTTATGGCGGGGCTGGGAATAACCCAGATTATCGACGTGATTGCCTTACGGACGATTAATGATCAGGGCGAGGGGAGCCGGTTTTCGGTGATGGCAATCGCGCTTTTCCTTAATGTACTTGCTGCGCTGGTTTTTGTGCTGCTTGGTTATATTGCGCGTCGGAATCGACGCTGGCCGTTTATTGCCGGAACCCTGGTTTATACGCTGGACGGCCTGATATTTCTGATTCCGCAGGATTCGCTGAGCATCGGATTCCATATTTTAATGCTGCTGGTTATTTTCAGGGGGTATATCGCCGGGCGGGAGCTGGTTAAAATCCGGGCGGCGCAATACAAGGGGAAAAGCCTGCGGGAAATGGCGGTTCCGCCGAAGAAACCGGAAGATATGCTGCCGAAAATGTAGGGCTGTTCCGGGTTCGGAACCCTTAAAATCAGGGGCAGTTTATGGATACCCGGCGATTGGCCGGGTATTTTTTTTCAGGTTTGGATTGCCTTGCGGGGGGTAATTGCGTAAATCGGTACGCCAATGCTTAAATTGTAGGTTTCATTATGGCGGACATTGTAAAAATTTCGGATGCAACGGCGCTCGCGCTCCACTCGATGGTTCATTTGGCGATGGAACGGGAGGGTCATTCAACAACGGCGGAAATCGCCGAACTGTTCAAAGCTTCGCGGCACCATCTGGCCAAAGTGCACCAGCGGCTTACCAAGGCCGGGCTGGTCAAATCGAACCGCGGCCCGGCCGGCGGGGTCTCGCTGGCCAAAGACCCGGCGGAAATCACGCTGCTTGAAATTTATGAAGTGATGGAAGGTGAAATGCACTGCAATCCGTGCCTGTTCGGTAATGAGGCCTGCCCCCGCCGCGATTGTGTACTGCAGAATCTGCTGCCGGGACTGGCGTTGCAGGTACGGGACTATTTTGACCAAACCACGCTGGAGCAGCTGGCCAAAGAGTCGCGCTGGAAAATGCCGGAGTAAAACGGCTGATTTTTATTTGGGATGCAGAACTATTCAGATCAAAAGGAATTGAATGAACACAACACTGAAAGAAGGAATCAACTGGGTCGGCTACATCGATTGGACCGTACGCGATTTTCACGGCTATAAAACTGAAAGCGGCTCCACCTATAACGCCTATCTGGTGCAGGATGAAAAAACCGCCGTGATCGATGCGGTTAAAGCGCCGTATGTTGATAAATACCTCGAACGCATCAAAGCCCTCGTGCCGTTGGATAAAATCAGCTATGTGGTCTGCAACCACGCCGAGCCCGACCATTCCGGCGGATTGCCCGGTATTATGGCGGCCTGCTCGCAGGCCGAACTGGTCTGTAACGCAAAATGCAAAACCGCGCTGGAAAAACATTACAACACCACCGGCTGGAAATGGCATATCGTTGCCGACGGCGACTCCATTTCGCTCGGAAAACGCACCCTCGTTTTCATCGATACCCCGATGGTGCACTGGCCCGAATCGATGTTCACCTACCTGCCCGAAGAAAAGCTGCTCTTTTCGATGGATGCCTTCGGCCAACACTATGCCTCCGCGTTCCGGTTCGATGACGAAGAGCCGCTCGATGTCATTCTGCAGGAAGCCAAAACCTATTATGCCAACATCGTGATGCTTTACGGCCGACCGATTGCCCAGACCATGGAACGCGCGGCGGAACTGCAAATTGAAATGATCGCTCCGAGCCACGGCGTCATTTGGCGCAGCCATATTAAAGAGGTGTTCGAAGCCTACCAGAAATGGGTGGTCTGCAAGCCGGAACCCAAAGTCGTCGTGCTTTACGGCTCCATGTGGGGCGCCACCGAAGAGATGGCCCGCACCATTCTCGAAGGCGCGCAGGAGTGCGATGTCGAGGCCCGGCTGTATGATGTGGATTCCACCCACATGACCCGCATTGTCACCGATATTCTCGACTGCGCCGCTGTCGCCGTGGGTTCATCGACGCTGAACAATACGATTCTGCCGAGCGTTGCCGGGGTGATGTGCTACATCCGCGGATTGCGCCCGACGCAGAAAAAGGGCTTCGCTTTCGGATCCTACGGCTGGAGCAAGGCCGGCGGCGCCAACGAAGTGGGACGCATGATGGAGGAGATGAAAATCGAAATCATTCAGGAGCCGATCCGCGCGCAGTATAAATCAACGCCCGAACAGCTCAAAGTTTGCCGCGACGCGGGCCGGGAACTCGGCCGGATTGCGGAATCGTACAAATAAAATTCTGAACAGATTCCCCTTGAGCCGCGTCTCGGGTTGGGAATAATTTGAACCTGTTTTCACTAAATAAGGAGTAAGCATCATGAAGAAATATATCTGCGACGTTTGCGGCTGGATTTATGACCCGGAAACCGGTGATCCGGACAGTGGAATCGCCCCCGGCACAGCGTTTGAGGATATTCCCGATGATTGGGAATGCCCGGAATGCGGCGTCGGCAAAGACGACTTTTCTGTAATCGAAGACTAAGTTGTCCGCTGATTGGAAAACCGCCCGGTTTTAAAGGGCGGTTTTTTTGAATGCCTATGCACTTGCTGAAGCATATTCTGATTGCGATTGCGCTGCTGATGGCCGCAATGCCGTGCGCCCATGCGTTGAGTCATGTTTTGCACGGGCACGATCATAACGCTTCCGTTGAAATGTGTGCGGCGCACGCCTGCTCCTGCCACGCGTGCGACGAGGTTCCCTGTTCCGGCGAACAGGATCCGCCGCAGGAAAAAATCAGTTCAATCTGCTCGGTTGAATTTCCCCCAAAACCGCAATTGCTCTTTGTTTTTCGAGAAACAAAGCCTGCACAAAAACAGACGGCTTTACCGCTCAGCGGTGCGCTCGCATCGATCCGTACGGTTCAGCTCCTGATTTGATTTCGCCTCTTCGGACATCGCATTCGAAGAACAATCAAATCAGGAGAACTAAATGCACAAAACCATCTTGCTGCTTTGCAGCGTCGCTGTAGCGGGAATTGCAGATCCCGGACAATTAACCCTCGAACAGGCCTTTCAGCTTGCCCGGCAGAATTCGCCCGAACTCAAAGCCGCGCGTCTGAATACGCTGGCCGCCGAAAAGGAAATCGCCGCCGTCGGATTGCGGGCTAATCCGGTGCTGGATTTTGAAGCCGAAGGAATCGGGGGCGATTACAGCGGATTCAGCGAAACGGAATACACGCTCAGTCTTTCGCAGAAAATCCAGCTGGGCGGCAAACGGGAATATGCCCGGAACGCCGCCGGGAAAACGGCCGGTATTGCTTTAAAAACAGAAGCCGAAAAAGAGCTGGCGCTGCTGGCCGAAGTCCGTTCGGCTTTTATCGACGTTGCCGCGCAGCAGGAAATCGGGAACGTTCGGCAGGAACAGGCTGAATTGGGGCGCGCATTTCTCAAAACGGCTCAGCTGAAATATGCAAACGGCGGCGCTTCCGAACTCGAAGTGATTGAGGCCGGGCTGGCGCTGGAGGAAATCCTGCTTTCGCAAACCTGCTGTTTCGGCGATCTCGAAGCTGCCCGTATCCGGCTGGCTTCGCTGATCGGGATTTCCGAGACCGAAATCGGGGGGCTTTCCGCCGACTATTACACCCTCGAATCCATCGAACCGCAGATGCTCGCCGACCGCCACCCGTCCATTCAGAAAAAGGAGGCTGAAATCGCGGCGGTTCACGCCCGCGCAAAACAGGCCGGAGCAGAGGATGCCGTCGATATCACCTTCGGGGCGGGGTACCGGTATGAAGCGGCGTCCGATGCGAGCACGTTTGTGATGGGCGCGTCGATACCGCTCAATTTTGTCCGGCAGGGCAAAGCCCGGCAGGCGGCCATTTTAATACAGGCCGATGCGCAAACGGCTGAATTGGCGGAACTGCGCCGCCGATACCAGCAGGATTTATCGGTGCTTATCGCCCAATATAACGGGGCGAAAATGGAGGCTGAAATCGCGCGCGATAAATTGATTCCGAAAGCCGAAAAAGCCTACGAACTCAGCCGGGCCGGATACGATGCCGGCCGCTTTTCCTGGTTTGAACTCATTGCCGCCCAGCAGCATCTGGCCGAAATACGGGTGCGCCGCATTGAAGCGCTCCAGTCCGCCCATCAAATCCGGGCCGCCATTTCAAAATATACCGAAGAAGGATTTTAAGCATGAAAACTCAACTGATTATTACTCTGGCCATGCTGTCCGTTTCAGCGTGGGCGCAAACCGGCGAACATAACCACAGTGAACATGAACACGAAGGATGCAGTCATTCGGAAGAGATCGAACTTTCGGGCGAATTAGCGGATAAAGTCGGGCTGCAAATTTTTGAGGCCGAAAGCGGAACGATTGCAACATCGGCGATTTTTCCGGCGGAGATCAAACTGAACCGCGACCGGACGGCTTCCGTTTCGCCGCGCTATTCCAGCATCGTGCGCTCCGTGCAGGTTGAAATCGGCGACAAAGTGAAAAAGGGCGATGTGCTCGCAACCCTCGAAAACCGCGAAACGATGGCGGTGTATGAACTCACTGCGCCGCTGGATGGAACCATTATCTCGAAAGATCTGGCGGTCGGCGAAGTGGCGAATGAAGCGCGGGTGCTTTATGAAATCGCCGACCTTTCAACGGTTTGGGCCGATATCAGTATTTTCCCCCGCTATCAGCATTTGATCCGCAAAGGAATGCCCGTTGTGTTTATCGCGCACGACGGCCATACGGCCAAAGGGGTTGTTCAGTATATCAGCCCGATTGTTTCGCACGAAACCCGCACGTTCACCGCCCGCTGTGTGCTCGAAGGCGCCGATGAAGATTTCACGCCCGGGACATTTGTCCGGGCGCGCGTTTATATTGAAACCGCCGATGTTGCCGTGAAAGTGGAACGCGAAGCGGTGCAGATGCTCGAAGGAATTCCGGTGGTATTTGTGCCGGACGGTCACGGCTTCCGCCCGGTTGAAGTGGTGCTCGGGTCGGCGGATGAAACATCGGTTGAAATCAAATCGGGGCTGAATACCGGCGACCGGTATGTCGCGGTCGGCGCCTTTTCCTTAAAAGCGCAGATGATGACCAGCGGAATGGATCCGCACGCGGGGCATAACCATTAGGAGCACACGATGATTCCGAAACTGATAAACGGTGCACTTAAAAACCGCGGGCTGGTGCTGCTTGCGCTGCTCGGTGTGGTGGGACTCGGCGTGGTGGAATACCGCAAACTGGACGTTGAAGCCTTTCCGGATATTTCGCCGGTTCTGGTGCCGGTTTTCGCCGAACCGGAGGGGATGGCTCCGGAAGAGGTGGAGCAGCTCGTCACCTATCCGATCGAAACCGCCATGAACGGGCTGCCGAACGTTACGCTGGTCAAATCAACCTCCGCGTTCGGAATGGCGGTGGTTTATGTTTATTTCACGGACGACACCGATATTTATTTTGCCCGCCAGCTGGTGGCGGAACGGCTGGCTGCGGCATCGGCGGATCTGCCCCCGATGAATGAGCCGCCGTCGCTCGGGCCTATTTCAACCGGGCTGGGCCAAATCTTCCTTTATTATTTGGAGATGGATGAAGGGGGCGATACGGGCGGGCTCGACAGGCTGACCTATCTGCGCGATCTCAATGACTGGGTGGTGAAACGGCAACTGCAGACCATTCCGGGAGTGACCGATATTCTTTCGGCGGGCGGCCATGTGCTCCAGTTCCAGATTGAGCTCGATCCGTATCTGCTGCATCAGTACGACCTCGCCGTTGAAGATGTGGTTACTGCGGTGCAGGCGAACAACCGCAATGCGGGCGGGCAGTATCTTGCGCTGAATTCGGAAGAGCATCTGGTGCGCGGAATCGGGTTTTTGCGCAGCCTCGACGATATCCGGGGCATCACGCTGAAAACATTCGACGGTACGCCGGTTTCGATCGCTGATGTGGCGGAAGTCCGTTACGGCAAAGCACTGCGCCGCGGGATTGTAACGGTGGATGGCGACGAAGAGGTTGTTTCCGGCATTGTGATGAAACTGTTCGGCGCCAATTCATCGAAAGTGATTGATGCGCTGTACCGTAAAATTGAACAGGTTCAGCAGGGCTTGCCGGAGGGGGTGCATTTGGTTCCCTATTATGAGCAGGCCGATCTCGTCGCCAATGCAACCCGCACGGTGAATGTGGCGCTGGTGCAGGGGATGGCGCTGGTGCTGCTCGTTTTGTTTGCCTTTCTCGGGTGTTTCCGCGCGGCGGTTATTGTTTCATTGGCGATGCCGTTCTGTGCGCTGGCGGCCTTTATCGGAATGGCGCATTTCAACATTTCCGCCAACCTGATGTCGCTCGGCGGAATCGCGGTTGCGCTCGGTATGCTGGTCGATGGCTCCATCGTCGTCACCGAAAACATACACCGGTTTTTAGGGCTGAAACACGGCACGAAAGCGGATCGTATCGGGCTTATTCATGACGCCGTGAAGGAGGTCGGCCGGCCGATCGCCTTTGCCGTTCTGATTGTAATTGTGGTGTTTCTGCCGATTCTTTCGCTCGATGCGGTTGAGGGGAAAATGTTCAAGCCGCTGGCGTATACGGTGATGCTGGCGCTGGCCGGTTCGATTGTTTTCGCGCTGGTTGCGGCGCCGGTGCTCGCCAGTTTCCTGCTCAATGAAAAGCCCTATAAGGAGTCGAAAATTTTCCGCGGTATCAAAGCGGCGTACCGGATGCTGCTGGTCGGCGCACTAAAAGCGAAGGCGGCTGTTTTTATCGCGGTGATCGCGCTTTCAGTCTTTGCCTTTTCCGGGCTGAAAAAACTTGGAACCGAATTCATCCCGGTGCTCGAAGAGGGCTCCATTATGGTTTCCGTCGGAATGGCGCCGTCGATTGCATTGGAAGAGGCTGGAAAGACCTGCGGGAAGATCGTGAACGAACTGATGGAAATCGACGGCGTCGATCAAGTCGTCACCCGCATCGGTCGGCCCGAAGCCGGCAGCCATCCGCATCCGGTTAATTTTGCGGAGGTGCACGTTGAACCCGCGCCGGGTTTCGAAACGGCCGCGGTTGCCGACGCGATCCGGCAGAAACTCGAAGGGTTTCCCGGCATACAGATGAATATCGGCCAGCCGATTCAGCACCAGTTCGATGAACTGCTTTCCGGCGTGCGCGCCCAGCTGGCCATCAAAGTGTACGGCGAAAACCTCGATGAAATCAGGCCGGCCGCGGAACAGATACGGACGGTAGTTGAGGGAATTGAAGGCTTGGTCGACGTCACGGTGGAACAGAGTTTCGGTCAGCCGCAGGTGCAGGTGATTTTGAATCACGAAGCATTGGCGCGTTATGGCGTTGAAGGCGACCGCGTATTGGAAATGGTGGAAACTGCGGTCGGCGGAAAAGTGATCAGCACGCTCTATCAGAACACGCGGCGTTACGGCATTCACGTGCGTTATGCGCCCGAATTCCGGGATACGCCCGAAGCGCTCGGCGAACTGTTTATCCGTTCGGCTGACGGCGCATTGCTGCGGCTCGATCAGCTGGCTGAAATCAAAAGGGTCGAAGGCCCGCTGCAGATCAACCGCGAGCACAACCAGCGCCGCTGGATTGTGACCGGAAATATAAAAGACCGCGCGATGGGTTCGGTGGTTGCAGAGATTCAGGCGGTGATTGCGGAAAACATCGACCTGCCGCCGGGCGTTTTCATTGAATACGGCGGACAGTTCGAACAGCAGCAGAGCGCGATGAAACGACTGGCCATTATTGTGCCGGTGGTAATCGGCCTGATTTTTGTGCTGCTCTGGATTGCGTTCCATTCGCTCCGCTACGCCGCCATGATTATCCTCAATGTTCCGCTGGCGTTGATTGGCGGGGTATTTGGGCTTTGGGCAACCGGGCAGTATTTATCGGTTCCCGCATCCATCGGATTCATCGCCCTTTTCGGCATTGCGATGCAGGATGCAATGGTGCTGCTGACCGACTTCAACGACCTGCGCAGAGAGGGGCAGTGTGTGCGCGATGCCGTGATCAACGGCAGCCTCATCCGGTTCCGCCCGGTGATTATGACCACATTGACCACCCTGCTGGGTCTGGCTCCGCTGCTGCTTTCAACCGGCGCCGGTGCGGAAGTCCAGCGGCCTTTAGCCGCCGTGGTTGTTTTCGGGCTGACGACTTCAACTTTTCTGACCCTTTTCGTCCTTCCTTCAATTTATGAGTGGGCGGAAAGGCGAAAGGATTAATCCATTCCGGTGGCGGTGACGCCGAGGTCGTTGAGCAGGCCGTCTTCCAAATGATAAATCCAGCCGTGAACGTGAAGGGGCTGCCCTTTGCGCCAGGCTTTGCGCACCATCGTGGTGCTGCAGACGTTGGCGACCTGTTCAATCACGTTGAGTTCGCAGAGCCGGTCTTTGCGCGCGGCAAGATCCGTTATGGCATCGAGTTCGGCGGCGTAAAGGCGGTAAACATCCTGAATATGCCGCAGCCAGTTGTCGATGAGGCCATGCTCTTTGTTGTCCATCGAAGCGGCGACGCCGCCGCATCCGTAGTGACCGCAGACAATGATATGTTTCACCTTCAGCACTTCCACCGCATATTGAATCACCGAAAGGCAGTTGAGGTCGGTGTGAATCACGACGTTGGCAATATTGCGGTGTACGAAAACCTCCCCCGGCGGCAGGTCGATGATTTCGTTGGCCGGCACCCGGCTGTCGGCACAGCCGATCCAGAGATATTCCGGGTTCTGCTGTTTGGAAAGCTGCTCAAAAAAACCGGGCTGTTCCGCTTCGACTTTTTCGGCCCAGACGCGGTTCTTTTCAAAAATGTGCTGTAACGATTTCATGCGGACTCCGGTTTGAATGGTTTGGAGAATAGGTGTCCGCAGGAGGCGGGTCAAGCCCCCGGCGGGTTCCGGAATATCCGGCTTGCTTCCTTTCCGGGAAAAGACAATGTTGCGCGCCATGAACCCCCCGAAAAAGCACAGTAAACATCTTCCCGGCGTTGAAATCCTCTTTGAAGACCGCGACCTGATTGTGATCCATAAAGAGCCCGGCCTGCTCACCAGCAGTCCTCGGCACGATGAACCGCGAACCGCCGAACGGATTCTGACCAACTATCTCCGCAAAGGCGCCGCCCGTTCCCGGCTGCGCGTTTACACCGTCCACCGGCTCGACCGCGAAACCTCCGGCCTGCTGGTTTTCGCCAAAAGCGAACGGGTGCAGCAGCAGCTGAAAAACAGCTGGCGCGATACGGAAAAAATCTACTACGCCGTCGTCCACGGCATCCCCGAAAAACCAAAGGGGGAAATCAAAACGCCGCTGGCCGAAAATGAAGACCAGTTTGTTTATGTCCCCAAAAATCCGGCGGAAGGGAAACCCGCCGAAACGCACTACCGCGTGCTGCTCTCCACCGCGCGGTGCAGCGCGCTGGAAGCAGAGCTGAAAACCGGGCGGAAAAACCAGATCCGTGTTCACATGGCGCACCTCGGCCACCCCATTGTGGGCGATCCGAAATACGGCAAAAAAGGCGACCGTTTCCGTCGCAGGGCGCTGCACGCAATGCACCTCGAATTCGACCACCCT
>QKFE01000266.1 GCA_003252225.1 Kiritimatiellales bacterium
AGCTCGGAATGCGCCCCGAACACGTTTTCCTCAAGCCCATCCGTGTGCTCACCCTGCTCGTGAAAGCCATCAAAGAACTCGCCGTCAAATAATAACCCCGCTGTTTCGGAAGGGTTGAAGAAGCCCCGGGTCTGCGGTAAAAAGAACCCATGCCAGCCACCGTAGCCATCATCATGCGCGCCAAAAACGAAATGCCGCATGTTGTGCGCGCACTGGCCGCCCTCAAAACACAGACCTTCCAAAACTTCGCCCTGTTCCCCGTTGATTCCGGCTCAACCGACGGAACGCTTGAAGCACTGCCGAATCCCGAACAGATTCCGCCGGAGGAATATATTCCCGGCCGTGTGCTGAACAACACCATCGCGAATACCGCCCAATCCGTCATCGTTCTATTAAATGCCGACGCCGTTCCGCAGTCGGACGACTGGCTCGAAAAGCTGGTTGAACCGATTTTTCAAAACAGGTCCGATGCGACGTTCAGCCGGCAGGTTGCCCGGCCCGACGCCAAATTTGTCGTTGCATACGATTACACCCGCGCCTATTCCCCCGGAAAAACAGGGCCCGATTTTTTCTCCGCCGTTGCCTGCGCCTTTAAACGCGGGCTTTGGGAAAAATATCCCTTCCCCGCCGAAGGCTATGCCGAAGACGCCGCGTGGGCAAAAAGGCAGGTTGAAACCGGCGCGATGGTAACCCTTATTTCCGATTCGGTGGTGGAGCACTCGCACAACTATTCCCTCCGCGACCTTTACCGGAAAAGATACCGGCAGGCCCTCACCTTCGGCGATCCGCCAAATTTGCCGCTGCAAATTGCCCGCTGTTTCCGCGAAATCACCCGCGATTTTTTTTATGCCCTTTCCCGTTTCAAATTGCACACGGTTCCGTACAACATCGCCTACCGGATCACCATTCACCGCGCCATATACCGGGGACTGAAAGAGGGGAAAAAATGAGCCGATACACCGTCAAAGGATCCGACGCACTCGACGATAAAATCGAGGCCGATCTCGACCTGATCACAAAAGCGGTCAGACCGCACGCCGATGCCGGTATTCTGCTCGGCGGATACGGCCGCGGCGAAGGAACCCCGTTTATTCTGCCCGACGGAACTCAAACGCCGTTCAACGACTATGACCTCGTCGTGATTGTCGGAACCGTGAATTCCGCCGTAAAAATGCACTTCAAATCCCTCGAAAAACAGCTGGCGGAAAAGGTCGGGCTGCCGGTCGATCTCTGTCCGTATGCCCGAGCGGAACTGCCGACGCGCGAATTTTCCCTGCTCAACTATGAAATGAAATACGGTCACATCGTGCTGTGGGGCGATGAAAACATCCTGCAAAATCTGCCCGCCTACCCGCACGGAAAGATCCCCCTCTCCGAAGGATCCCGGCTATTGCTGAATCGCGGCAAACTGCTGCTCGACATCAAACAGCGGCTGGCCGCCCCCGAACCGCTGACCGAAACCGCGCGCCTTCAGTTTATTAAATTCATCCACAAAATCCGGCTCGCTTTCGGCGACTGCGCCCTGCTCGCTGCGGGGAAGTACGACATCGCCTACTCCGTTAAAAAGGAGCGCATTTCAACCATCGGCGAATGCCCCGATCGCGAAGCCGTAATAGAGGGGTTTCGAAAGGCCGTTGCCCTCAAAGAATGGGGCGATTTTTCAACGCTGCGCGATTTCAATATTACCGCCGAATTCAAATTAACCGCCGAAATGTTCCGCCGCTTTTTCCCGTGGTATCGGCAGCAATACCGCTCAAACGAATGCGGGCTGCTCAAAGCCGCCGCCTTAAACCTTAAATGGAACGGCCGCCCTCTTTTCCGGCATCCCCGGCTTTATCTGTACGACGCCATTTTGGAGCTGCTCAGTGAAAACCCCGACCCCCGGAAACTGACAAACACGCTCTTTTCCGAGGCCGATCCCGCCGAACGCTTCTATCTTTTGCAGCAGAGGTTTTCATGAAAAAGCCGAAACTCAGCCTCTTCCTTTTCATCGATGCGTTCGGGTGGGAAATGAAACAGCGCCACCCGGAATTTTTACACGGACTGATCGCCGATTCCAAACCGCTCGAAACCATTCTCGGCTATTCCTCCGCCTGCGATCCCTCCATTATTTCCGGCCTCACCCCCGCCGAACACGGCCTTTGGTCCTCCTATTATTACGACCCCGAAAACTCCCCCTTTAAATGGACGCGCCCCCTTTCCGTTCTGCCCTCTTTTATTTTCGACCGCGGGCGGGTGCGGAACCGGCTGAGTAAATGGGTCAAAAACAGATGCGGCTTCACCGGCTATTTTCAGCTCTACGCCGTCCCTTTCAAAAACCTGCCGCTGTTTAACTATGCCGAACAGAGGCGTATCTGGGAACCCGGCGGACTTCCGCACGGTAAATCCATTTTCGACCTCCTTTCTAAAAACAACATCCCCTACTACGCCCACGACAGCAGCCAGCCCGACGAAATCCGTATCGACCGACTGAAAAAGGAAATCGAAGCCCAATCCATCGAATTCGCCTACTGCTCGCTCGGAAAACTCGACGCCCTCATGCACGCCAAAGGAAACCAACACCCCGATATCGGGAAACTGCTCAATGAATACGACGCCCAAATCCGCGACCTGCTCGCCGCCGCCGAAAAAAAATATGACGCAGTTTCGTGGTATCTTTTCACCGACCACGGCATGCACAACATCACCGGAACAGTTGACCTCATTTCCGAAATCAAAACACTCGGCCTTAAATGGAATAAAGATTACACCGCCTTTTACGACTCCACGATGGCCCGCTTCTGGTTCAAAAAAAATACCGCCCGAAACGCCGTTTCCGCCTACCTCGAAAACCACCCCAAAGGCCGGGTTTTGACGGATAGCGAACTCAAACAATACGGCGTCTTTTTCGAAAACCGGCAATACGGCGAACTCATCTTCCTCATGAATTCCGGCCTTCAAATCGCCCCGAGTTTCATGGGCAAAAAGCCCTGCGCCGGAATGCACGGCTTCGATCCCGCCGACCCCGATTCATTCGCCCAGATTTCATCCAACAAACCCCTCCCCGAATCCGTCACCAAAATTCAGCACATCCACCAACTTATGTTGGAAGAGCTCAAAATGGAGGGCGAGGCTTCGTCCGAGCCACTTGACAACAACGGCTCGGACAAAGCCTCGCCCTCCAGCAAATAATCACGCCTCACCCGTCACTTATCACCCATCACGCCTTATGGAAGAACTGACCCCCGACCCCAAATTCCTAATGGAACTCGCCGAGGCGCGCATGCCGTTCGGGAAATATCAGGGCCGCCTGTTGATCGACCTGCCCGAGCCGTATGTCGTCTGGTTCAAACAGAAGGGTTTTCCCGCCGGAAAACTCGGTAAACAGCTCGAAACCGTTTATGTCATCAAAGCCAACGGACTCGAACACCTCTTTGACCGACTGCGATAAAAGGTTTCATTTCTGAATATCGGAAACTATGCTTTCGTCAATCAAACGAAAGGAAATCATTATGGATTCACTTGAAGGCAAAAAAGCCCCGGCATTCACGCTGGAGGGCAGCGACGGCAAAAAGCACGCGATCAAGGATTACCTCGGCAAACGCGTTGTGATCTATTTTTACCCGCGCGATAACACCCCCGGCTGCACGAAAGAGGCCTGCGGCTTCCGCGATCTGGACAAGGAAATCGCCGGGCTGAATACCGTCGTGCTCGGCGTCAGTAAAGACAGCCTGAAATCGCACGATAAATTTATCGCCGACTTCAAATTGCCCTTTACCCTGCTTTCCGATCCGGAAGCAACGATGATGGAAAAATACGGCGCATGGGGCGAAAAGGTGCTCTACGGAAAAACCAGCATCGGCTGCATCCGCTCAACGGTCATCGTCGATGAAAAAGGCAAGGTGATCAAACACTGGCGCAAAGTGCCCGAAGCCGCCACCCATCCGCAGAAGGTTTTGGAAATCCTTCAGGGCTTATAGCCATTTGACAGGATAACATGATTTTCAGGATCTGATCCTGTTCTTCCTGTTATCCAGTCTAAAGTTAGAACCACCAGATGGCGCGTTTGCGCGGGTTGCCGAACGAAGCGAAATCATCGCCGGATTCGCGCAGCACATCATCAAATTCCGCCTCCGTGAAATCGTACCCTTCCTCATTCGCGGCAGCCACGAACGCGGATTTCGGCTCCAGTGTGTCATACTTCAATCTCAGCTTGCGGCTGCTTCCGCCGTCAATCAAAAGGCGCTCAACTTCTTTTTTCGCCATGGTCTTTCTCCTTGAATTATTCTGGCTAACTTCCCCTGTAGAGGTTATCCGCTTAACAGCACGAGGTGTGCCAGCCCG
>QKFE01000055.1 GCA_003252225.1 Kiritimatiellales bacterium
GAACGGAACGCAACTGCCGGTGCTTTCGCTGGCGGATTTGACGACCAATGAGTGGCATCTGGTTACCGTGATGGAAGATCCGACGGCCAATCAGGGGCAGGTGTGGCTGGACGGTTTTTCGTACACCAACGCCGGATCGTTCGGCGCGCTGAACACCTTCCGGTTGGGCGTAAACCGCGCCGGACGGCAGGGTTTTGAGGGGGATATCGCCGAGGTGTTGATTACGAATAACGAGGTTTGGGATTCGACGCTTCAGGCCGAAGCCTTTCTCTCCGGCCCCGCCATTCCCGAACCGGCGGTGATTTCATTTATCGCTGTTTTCGGCATCGCGTCGCTCGGTATTAAACGGATCTTCGGTTAACGTTTCGGTTTAAACAGCATCTGTTCGCTGAAAAGAAACTGCATTTCAAAAATAACCGACCATTCGGGGCCGGACGACGGGGCTTCGATGTAGCGGTAGGCTTCGAGTTTGAGGTTAAGCGGCCACCGTTTTGCACTCACCACTTTACCGATTCCGCCGCCGACGGGGACGCTCCAGATGTCGTTGTTTTCCGCTTCCCAGTTGGCACTGTTTTCTGCGGACGTGCCGATACTCCAGCCGTTGCCGAAATTGAAATAGGCGAAGTATTCAATTAGTGACCGGTTCACATCGGGCTCATTTTTTTCGCCGGTAAAGGACCATAGATGATTGGCGAGAATCCCGCCAACCAGCGGGCCTTTGGCGAAGGTTCCGGTCGCGCCGATTCCCGCGCTCCATTTTTGGGAGCTGAGCCCGGTATCGGTTGCGCTCGGCAGCTGAAGGCAGGGGCCGATGCCCCAATAGAAGGTACGCAATCCGCGCGGGCCGTAAAAACTTTCATAGGTCACGTCGCCCAGCCCGTGGTCGTCCGGTTGGCCGGATTCGGCGGCGGGGCGGTAAATAAACGGGATATCGAGCCGGTTGACCACCATCCACTCCGGAGAAAGGTCGGAGATCATCGAAGGCTTGAAAGTCAGCACATATTCCGTTCCGTCTTTGTGCCCGTATCCGGTGTTAAATCGGTTTTCGACCGGATACTGCATAATTTCCGCCATCGGATTCTGTCCGCGTTTTGCCCAGTCGGAGGCGTCATCGGCAAAAACGGTCGAACCGGAAAGCAGCAGTAAAATGGAGAGCACGGAGCGCATAGGCGGATTGAAAAATATTGGCTGCGGCCTGTCAACGGCGATTATGAGCATTGCGCCCTCCGGCGGGAAATGCTACTTCCGGGCCAAAATTGATGAGCGGGTAGGGACGGTTCGATGAACCGTCCGCGGCGCTTTCATCGAAAGCGCCCTACCGCCGATGCGGGAAAGAGTTGCGGCGCTTTCATCGAAAGCGCCGCCGGGGAAGAAACAGAGATGCCGATGAAAGAGATGCCGACAGTCTGGACTGTGATGCAGGATATCGCCGATTTTGCGGCGAAGGCGTATGCAAAGAAAACGGAGCGGGTAAAGGGGGCGATTCAGTTTTATCTGACTTACGAAGGCGCACCGGTTGTCTGTGCGCTGGTTGCGGACGGATCAGCGGTCGAATTGGTTCAGGGCGAAGTTTCAGCGCCGTCGGTTTCGCTCACAGCCTCCTTTTATGACTGGCTCGATCTCGCCGCCAAACGGCTTCACCCGGTATTCGGCGTAATGCGCGGCAAGCTGAAGTTTTCGGGCGATACAGCCTTCTTTTCAAAAATCATGCCGGATGAAAATTTCTGGGAGCTGCCGGACGGCGTAAAGGGTTCCGACCCGCCGACCCCGTTCGAACGGAACCCGGAAAAATACTGGCGGAAACCCGAAACCGCGCTGGTGATTAACGGGTCGCCGCGCGGCGAACGCGGCTATACGGATTTCTATTCCGCCCCCTTTATTTCCGGCCTCGAAAAAGGCGGCGTAAACGTGGAAACGGTCCATTTGCAGACGCTGAAAATCAACCCCTGCACCGGATGCTGGCGCTGCTGGATCGGCGGAAAGGGCGAGTGTATTTTTGACGGAAAGGACGATTTCCGGGAATTGCTGAACCGGCAGCAGGCGGCGGATCTGGTTGTGTTCGCTTTTCCGCTCTATGTTGACGGCGTGCCGGGACTGATGAAAAACGCGCTCGATCGCTGCGTCTGTGCGGGCCTCCCATTTATGGTTGAAGGCCCCGAAAAAACCCGCCACCCGCGCCGGGAAAGAAAAGCGCAGTCAATGGCGGTACTGTCGATCTGCGGTTTTCCGGAGGCCGAAAATTTCAATGCCGTGCGCGATCATTTCCGGCAGATTTCGCACAATCGCCATACGCCGGTGGTGGCGGAAATTTTCCGTTCCGCCGCAATGTACCTTTACGGAAACCCCACCCTGTTTCGCCAGCTGAACGAAGTGGTGGGTGCCATCGAAAAGGCCGGAACCGAAGTGGCCCGATCGGGCGCTGTTTCGCGCCGAACCCGGAAGCAGATTGAGCAGAAACTCGCGCCGGTTTCCGTTTTTCAAAAAGAGGCGGATTATTACTGGCACGAAAAAATTAAATCCGCCGATGCGGATTACTGACCGATCCGGCGCAAAAAAATCACCCGGAAATATCGTCCTGACTTCCGGGTTTTCACCTGCTTTTTTAACCCGACTGGATGAATTGAGAACTTGTTTGCCGGGTTTTGCAAAATGTGAAAAACCGCTTTTCACATTTTCGAAATAGGGCTGAATCGGCAGGTAGAGACAGTTAACATAAATATCGCCATGTTTTCACATTTTTAACCCGGGAATCCCTTGGTTTCCGGCCGTTGGACTTTTCTCCGGATGTTTTTCCGTCAGTGCGCCGGGTCGAAAAAAATGCGCCTAATCCCTTAAAAAATGAGGAATAGGCGGTTGAGGGCAGTTTGCAGGAACCGGCTGAAAGATTCTCTCCTAATTGCGGCGTATTGATGGTTGCGTTCGCAGAACAAGCGGAAGAGTGAGGCTGGAAGAAGTGTGGCCGGAACCGGCTGGAAAAACACCAGGCGCTGATGAACCGGTTTTCGGTAATGATGAAACGCAAAGGATAGAGGTATCTGAGATGAAAAAGAGACTATTGGGAATCGCGGTCGGAATGGCGCTGGGTTTTTCGGCGACTGTTCAGTCGGTCGCGGCCGCCGGAACGTTTAATAAGGCGACGGATATTTTCCTGCCGCAGTTTGACAGCAATCACGATCCGGATGATATTCATTCGATTGCGGCTTTGGGCTGTATGCTGGCGCATCCCGATTATACCGGGATTAATGTTTTTGCGGTGCACGGCGCATACGGCGATCAGGATGATTCCAACTTTATTGATTCGCCGGTATTTTTCCAGCTGGTTTTCGGCGCGAAGGATGACAAGTGGGTGGATGCTTCGCCGCAGGATCCGAGCTGGAACGGCGCGGTTGCAAAAATTAAAAACAAGGTGAAGCCGATTCTGCTGGCCGGCGGTAAAGCCTGGGTGGCCGAAGCGGGGCAGTCCGATATTACGGCCGATTGGGTACGCGCGCTGATTGCGGACGGCGTTCCGGCTGCAACGATTAAGGCGAACGTGATTGTTGTTCAGCATAGCGACTGGAATGAAGAGCACACCACGCCTGCGGATCTGACGTATGTGCAGACCATGTGCAACTATCAGGTGATTAACGACGGTAACGGAACTTCCACCGCGCGCGATCCGAGCGCGCCGGCAACACCGGCCTATCGCTCCATCAACACCAGCTATCAGCCGGCGGCACTGAATTCGCAGAACAATAAAGCCCGGGCATACTGGCGGGAAGCCAAGTGGGTGATTGATGATGAGGCCTATTTCCCGGATCACTCGTCGATCACGGTGGGCGGCGTCGATTTTTCGGACGTGGTGGAATCGCATTGGATTTTCGGGGCGCCGACGGATTGCGATACGATTGATAAATTCTGGGCGAAATTTGTGACCAATCTGCCGGTTCCGAATCCGGAGCCGGAATACCCGACCGGGCGCGATTACGGCTATGGCGAAGTAACCCCGACCGTAGGCACATGGCTTGAAAAAGACGGGATGCTGACCGTTGAAATGGAACATGCTGAATTGGCAACCGGTTGGATCAGCCGCCCGAGCACTTATCTGACTGATCCGACGATGGCCGGAAGTATGGGCGACGGGTGGATTGAATGGTCCGGCGCCGAAACCACAGCAACCACTATTGATGACAGCGCGGCAAACGGGATTACCATTTACCGCTTCAAAATCAGCACCGCCGGGGATTATACCTTCCGCTGGCGTTCCAAGCAGTATAATGATGTTGCTTCCGGCGATGCCGGCAATGACACCTACGTGAAATTTGCCACCGGAACC
>QKFE01000340.1 GCA_003252225.1 Kiritimatiellales bacterium
TCGGTTTTCGCCTGTGATACCTGCGGCTGCAAGGAAAAGAAAGAGAAGAAAGCAGCATGTGAATGCACCGAAGGTAAAAAGTGCAAAGCCTGCGAGGAAAAGGGCAAACAGAAAGAGTGCGAAAAGAAGGAAGGTGAAAAGAAGGAGTGCAAAAAAGAAGCTGAATAACCTGCCTTTCTGATTCGACGACTCAAAGCCTCTTCTGCCGAAGGGGCTTTTTTGTTTTTGTAATTCGTTGGCGGGTAAGGATCTGGCGCGGTTGGCGGAAAGAGGGGCGTGACATTTCAAAATTCCCCGATATTATTTTGAACGATATGTGACCATTTTGGTCATTGTTCTCAGTTGGAAATTAACCCTAGGAGACCGACAATGAAGAGAATTATGAGTATTGCTGCAATTGCCCTGATGATGGCCGGAACCACCGCTTTTGCCTGCGACAGCTGCGGTTGCGCCGAGAAAAAGGCGGATAAAAAGGCTTCCTGTTCATCCTGCAAAGAGGGTGAAAAGAAGTGCGCTGATAAGAAAGAATGCGGCGAAAAGAAAGAATGCGGCGAAAAGAAAGAGTGCAAAAAAGGCGGCTGTTCGAAAGAAAAAGCAGCTGAATAACCTTTTTTACCGCCTTTCAGTTAAAAAAGCCTCTCCTTCGGGAGGGGCTTTTTTTGGGCTCATGTCCCGGTTCCGGGGGGAATGAAGTAACCCCAGTTTGACGGGCACTCTTCGCGATGCTTCGAGTGCACTACAAAGGACATCCTTCGTAGTTCCGCCGTAAAGAATTGGAGGCGGTTTCCCTTCCCCCCGCGCCCCCCATCCCTTATGGCTGTTTTTGTTTTAAAGTTGGAGTTTGTTTTTGCGGGGGCGGAACGGGGTCGGTATGCTTCGGTTCATTTAATAAATGTGAAAATGCAGGGCATGTTTTCCCCGGGAAATTGAAGACAGAAAATGAGGAATGGAATGGCGGCCAGAATTATTGACGGAAAGCAGATTGCGGCGGATATCCGCGAGGAACTGAAAAGCGAAGTTTCGGCGTTGAAGGAGAAAGGGATTGTTCCCGGATTGGGGGTCATTCTGGTGGGCGAAGACCCGGCCTCAAAATCGTATGTGTCGGCGAAGGAAAAAGCGTGCGGGGATATCGGGATATTTTCCGACGATAACCGTCTGCCGGCCGAAACCACGCAGGAGGAACTGCTGGAGCTGGTTGGAAAAATGAACCGCGATCCGAAAATCAACGGTATTCTGGTTCAGCTGCCGCTGCCGAAGCATATCGACGAATCCGCCGTGTTGCTGGCGATCGATCCGGATAAGGATGTTGACGGTTTTCACCCGATGAATGTCGGGAAAATGATGGTCGGCGAAAAGGCGTTTCTTCCCTGTACGCCGCACGGCGTGGTTCAGCTGCTCAAACGCAGCGGGGTGGAAACTTCCGGTGCGCATGTGGTGGTGATCGGGCGCAGCAACATTGTCGGCAAACCCGTTGCAAATATGCTGCTACAGAAAAAGGAAGGAGCCAATGCCACGGTGACGCTCTGCCATACCGGCACAAAAAATCTGGCTCATTTTACAAAACAGGCGGATATCATTATCGCGGCGTCCGGCTGGCCGAATACGGTGACGGCGGATATGGTCAAAGAGGGCGCGGTGGTGATTGATGTGGGAGTGAACCGTATTGAAGATACAACCCGCGAGCGCGGCTTCCGGCTGGTCGGCGATGTCGATTTCGAGGGGATTAAAGAAAAGGCTTCGCTGATTACCCCGGTGCCCGGCGGCGTCGGGCCGATGACGATCACGATGCTGCTTTTTAATACGGTCGAATCCGCAAAGCGCGCGAATGGCATTGACTGATTTTTCTGAAGGTTCATAGTCTCGCGGAACAAACCGGGAATGGTTAACAAGGAGTAAAAAATGATCTCAACAAAAATGCAGGCCGCGCTCAACGAGCAGGTCAATAAAGAGTTCTATTCGGCATACATGTATCTGGCGATGTCGGCCTACAGCAACACGATCGGACTTCCGGGGTTTGCGCACTGGATGCGCATGCAGTATGAAGAAGAGACGCTGCATGTGACTAAAATGTATGACTACATCCTGAACCAGGGCGGCGAAGTTGAACTGCTGGCCGTCGAAAAGCCGCCGAAGAAATACGGCTCACCGCTGGAAATCTTCAAGAAGACGCTGGAGCACGAACAGTATGTAACCAGCCTGATTCATAAACTGATGGATTTGGCGGTGGAAGAGCGGGATTATGCAACCCAGACGTTCCTTCAGTGGTATGTGACGGAACAGGTGGAAGAGGAATCCAATGTGAATGATATTGTCGCTCCGCTCCGCATGGTGGGAGACGATAAAAGCGGATTGATGTTGATTGACCGGCAGCTGGCCGGCCGCGTCGCCCCGACTCCGCTTCCGGTAAAATAAAAGGAGTATTTGTGGTATGAGGGGAAAATCGCGCTTGTTTGGTTATATTGTTTCAATCGCGCTCTGTACGGCAGCATTGGCGTTTGGCGGTCGAAGGGACGAAGTCACGTTGGTCTTGATTCCGCGAGAAGACGCATCAGTACGGATCGGGATGGATATTGCAAACCAGTTCCCGTCGCTGCTGATCAGTTATAAAATCGGCGCCGGCGGGGTGGCTTCCTTTCACGGCTGGACGGGAACCGAGTGGGTAAATGTCACGGAGGAGAGTTTCCGCAACGGCGGTTTTTTCCCGCAAGGGAAGGGGCCGGGTTCCGCATTGATTATTGAAAAGCAGGGCGCGGCCTTTCCCTCTAAACTGATTCCCCCGGAAAGCTGGTGCCCGGCGGTGTATAAAATCACCACCACCGAAACCCGTCCGCTTCTGCACCTGCTCGGCCGCTATTACGACTTCAAATTCAAAGAGTGGGAAGCCTTTGCCGAAGCCTACCGCCAGCCGCTCGATTCAATTAACCCCGAAGGGCTGAATGTGTCGTGGTATCACCGCCGACTGAAAGACCAGAAACGAAGCTCCAACGCTGTCGGTGCAGCCGATCTGCAATATTGGATCGCCGTCCGGCACCCCATGCCGATCATCGAACCGCCGGTTGAAGAAGAAAAAGCCCCGGCGGAATCTACCGATGAAAGTGCGCCGACTGAAACCGTCAAAGATCCTTTTGCGGCGGATGCGCCTGCCGCAGTGGTGTTAGGCGCGGACGATGCCGATGCTGCCGAAAAAAAGAAAACGGGGGAATAAGCCATGAAGCAGTTTATGAAAACCGCCGCGCTACTGGCCGTTATTTTTTCAGCCTCCCTGTTCTCCGGCTGCGTCAGCGAAGTGGTTGAACCGGAACATACCCCGCGGTTGACGGTGGCCCAAAGTTCGGACGGAACCGTTGCGCTGAGCTGGAAATCAGAAGTCGGTTACAAATACCGGGTTGTCTGGCTGGATCCCGATAAACAGGAAGAGGGCTGGAAAGCCCTCGAAAAAGCCGACGTGGTTCAGGGTACGGGCAATGTTGTTACGGTTTACGACAAGCGGAATCCCCGCAGAGCGCTTCCTTGGTACAACATCGAGTTCTGGAAAAACAAAAAATAACCGCTAGCCTTCGACCTTGTCCGCTACATCGCGGTAGCCGATATCAACCGTGTAAATTTCCTTAAAACACCGGATTGCGGAATCGGATTGACCGAGCAGTTCATGCAGCAGGCCCTTTTCGTAAAGGGCCTCTTTTTTTGTTTCGTCCATCGTATGCAGTTCAGATAAAGCGGAATCCAGCTGGTCGATGGCAATATCGAACTGCTCCTTTGCTTTGAACGCCCGGGAGAGATAAATCAGGGAACGGATTCGGCGCTGCGGATTTCGCCGGGCCTGCTGGAACTGCTGGATGGCCTCTGTAAATGCGCCGGAATTAAGCATCAGTTTGCCGTAATCATATTTCAGCTGCAGGTCATTCGGATGCCGCTCAACCTGCCGACTCAGATTGGTGATTCGCATTTGAGCCAGTTCTTTGCGTAAAGCTTGAACCTGTTCGCTGTTTTCCCGGTCTTCCGCATCGGCCAGCTTTGCGGACAACTGAAGTTCCTCTACCTGTTCCAGTTTCCGTTCGATTTGCGGATCAGTTCCCTCTATCGGTTTAAGGGTTTCCATCGCGGCATCAAACTGTTTCCCGCGAAGCTGGATATCGGCAAGAGCCAGCCGGTATTTTATATTGCCGGGTTCCGCTTCAACCTTTGCAATGGCAGCCTCCAGCTCGGATATTTTTTTTGCTTCGCTGCCTTTTTCCTGCCGGACAACTTCCCGGAAACTTTCGGCATTCTGCCATCCGGCTTTACCCATGGTAAGGCGCGCGGCGGCATCC
>QKFE01000060.1 GCA_003252225.1 Kiritimatiellales bacterium
TCGGTTTTAAAAGGCGACACTAAAGCTGCATTGGCAGGCGGTGAAAAAGCGTTGATTGAAATGGCGATGGCCACGCACACGGGGATGAGCACGGATGAGTTTGAGCAGATCGTTTCGGACTGGATCAAAACCGCGCGGCATCCTCAAACCGGCAAGCTCTACACCGAGATGGTTTTCCAACCGATGCTTGAACTGCTGGATTATCTCCGCGCAAACGGCTTCAAAACCTTCATCGTGTCCGGCGGCGGTATCGAATTCATGCGCCCTTGGACGGAAGCCGTTTACGGTATTCCGCCGGAGCAGGTCGTCGGAAGCAGCATCAAAACCAAATATGAAGTGGTTAACGGAAAGCCGCAGCTCACCCGTCTGCCGGAACTCAACTTCATCGACGATAAGGAAGGTAAACCGGTTGGAATCAATTCACATATCGGCCGCCGCCCGATCTTCGCGGCAGGCAATTCCGACGGCGATTTCCAGATGCTCGAATGGACAACCTCCGGCGACGGCAAGCGCCTCGGCATACTGATCCACCACGACGATGCCGAGCGGGAATGGGCCTATGACCGCGACTCACATATCGGCACCCTCAAACGCGGACTCGACGAAGGCCCCGAGCGCGGCTGGATCATCGTCAGCATGAAGTCAGATTTCAGAACGGTTTACAAATAAGGGCGTTTTTGCAGGGCGGGGTGATTCTGTGGAAGGACTATTCCGCCCTTATTTTATGAGAACCGTTTTGCCGGAACCGGCAACCACTTCGCCGATAACAATGGCTTGCTGATTATTGGCTTTCAGAATTTCCAGCGCAGTTTCAGCGTCATCCTTGGAAACCATCAGCACATAGCCGATACCCATATTAAATACGCGGAACATTTCCTCGTGGTCAACGCTGCCCTGTTCTTCGATGAATTTATAAATGGCCGGAACTTCCCATGTTGAACGGTCGAACCGGGCATCCACATTTTTCGGGAGGACGCGCGGGACATTGTCGTAAAGCCCTCCGCCGGTGATGTGCGCCATGCCGTGGATATCCACTTTTTCGAGTACCGCCATGACCGGATGCAGGAAGGAGGAGTGAATCGCCAGCAACGCATCCTGAAAAGTGGTTTCGGTTCCGGGAACGAGGTCGTCCAGCTTTTTACCGGCTTTCTCGAAGATCACTTTCCGGGCGAGGGAATAGCCGTTGGTTTGAAGGCCGGTGGAGGGGAGACCGATGATGAAATCGCCTTCCGTTATTTTTTCGCCGGTGATTACTTTCTCGCGTTCAACCGTTCCGACGATGGTGCCGACGAGGTCGTATTCGCCCTGCGGATAAAGGCCCGGCATTTCGGCGGTTTCGCCGCCTAAAAGTGCCGCTCCGTTTTCGCGGCAGGCTTTGCAGAAGCCGCTGATTACCGCTTCGAAAACTTCCGGCGAAAGGGAGGCGGTTCCGAGGTAGTCGAGGAAGAAGAGGGGTTTTGCGCCCTGCACCAGAATATCGTTTACGCAGTGATTGACGAGATCCTGCCCGACCGTATCGTGAATGTTTGCCATGTTGGCGACTTTAAGTTTGGTTCCAACACCGTCCACCGAACTGACCAGCAGGCTGTCCGATCCCGGCGATTTAAAGAGACCTCCAAAGGAGCCGATTTCGCTGACGACTCCCTCTGTATTGGTGGATTTGACATCTTTCTTAATGTTCTGCAGCGAACCCATCATTACATCGATATCCACGCCGGCTTCGGCATAGGCGGATTTTTTCTTTTCACTCATTGGCGCATCCCTTTCTGAAAATAACGCGCGCGATTAAACCCTCAGTCGCCATTCCAGACAAGCCTGTTGCTGGTTATTCTTTACCCCGGAAACGCGGAGAGCAGTAATCCAGCTTAAAAATCCGTATTTTAATAAATAACCTGTTTTTCAACCTGAACGGGAATTTGACGAACGACGCCATGGGGCGTCGCGTATCCCAAACCACCTTCGCATGGGATGCCTCCGGATCACGTTTCACGCCTCACGCGTTCCTCTTCTCCACCAAATATTGGGATACCGAAATTCAGATAAATTATTGTGGCTATCGTTATTATTAACCGGAGTTGGGGCGGCGCAAATATGCATAATCTGCGTTCATGATAGACTCTGCATATTGGACGGGAGCTCATACGAAGCATAAACTGAAGTATCACCTTGTGTGGGGGGGATAGTCTTTGGGCGGATGGCTACTTCGCGGAGTCAGTTGGTGTTTCGGATGAGCGAATGATTCGGCGGTATATTCGGGAACATAAACGTGGGTAGCAGATTATGCAAGCGGCCCTGAAGCCCCGGACTTCAGTCCGGGGAGGGGTTCACTGAGGATGAAGTGATCCGTGTTACCTATTTAAGAGAAGCTGTTGCTAAACAAAAAGAGAAGGAGACGGAGTCTGGGAAAAGAGAAAAAGGGGTCTTTTTTTTCGCTTCGGTCTTTGGCTTGCGGGGGAAAACCGCTATGTTTGCCCGCTAATTTTCAGGAGATGTGTGCAATGGATTTGAATGGCGTAAATGACGAGTGGTTTGAGCGCAAGGCCGATGGCGAGATCGATTCCGATGAAATGACGGCTGTTTTGAACGGTTTGGTTGAGGCTGAGCGGGGGATCGATGCGGATCGCGGCGCGCAGATTCTGTTTCGGAAACTGGCTGATGCGGATCGGGTTGACGATGCGCTGAATGTGCTGGAGTGGCTGTCTGTCCGCGGCAAGGTTGAGGATACGCAGGCGACACTGAATAAGCTGTTTTCGAAAAACCGAAATGATTTGAAGATGATTGAGCCGGCCGGTTTCGGCGGCAGTGTTCCGACGGAGGAGTGTTTCCGCCGCCTGCGTCATCTGCGTTCTCTGAAAACCGGGATGCTTTGCTATAACGCGACCTGGGGGTTCGGTATTGTTGATTACATCGACTTTTTCTACCAGCAGCTGGAAATCAACTTTGAAGGCAAGCGCGGCCACGAAATGGCGTTCAGTTATGCCGCCGAGGCGCTCGAAGTGCTGGATGACGATCATATTCTGGCCATCAAGCATAAGGATCCGGAGGGGCTTAAACGGATGATTAAGGAGGATCCGGCGGAAGTGGTTCGTATTACGCTCCGCAGTTACGGAAACATGTCGGTCACCCGTTTGATGGAAAAGCTGATTCCCTCGGTGATGTCGGAAGCGAAGTGGAAAAAGTTCTGGGAAGGCGCGCGCAAAGAACTCAAAGAGGATGCCTCGGTCGAGATTCCGAAAAAGCGCAGTGATAATATTATCTTCCATAAGAAGGGACTTTCGTACGACGACGAGTGGTTTGCGATGATCGGGGAGGAGCGCGATATCGAGGGATTGTTTGAGCGCTTTAAGGAGATCATTGAAAAGAAAATCGACACCTCTTCGGAGTTCGCGAACGAGACGCTGGCGAACCGTCTTTCCTTTATTATTAAAGGCGCGCCGTCCGCCCGCCCGGAATGGAAGGCGGAAGGGTTTATTTTTGCCCGCATGTTTGGAATCGAGCCGTCTGGGCTGGATACAGAGAAACTGATCCGCGATTTGATTGAGGGCGATCTCGTCACCACATTGGACCGCCTGCCTTCGCGCCAGTTGCAGACGCTGCTGACGATTATGATGGAGATTGATAAAGAAGCGGTGGTTTCGACGTTAAGCGAGGTGATTCCGGTGGTCAGCCATCCGGTATTGAACGAGGTGATGAGTTCGCTGATTTCGAGCGGCGCGGAAGAGGATGTTCGGCAATTGATGGCTAATGCTGTTGCGCGCCGTACGGCCAGTGCGCCGATGCTGCTGTGGTGCCAGCGGTCGTCTGACTATGTTGAAAAATGGAACCTGATTTCCAAAGGCGACCTGGCTTTCCGTATTCAGGAGGTTTTGGAAGTGAACAGCGCAGGCGCGATGCTCCGCGCGCAGAACCAGCTGCGCGAGCGTTTCCAGCAGGAAGAGTGGCTGCACGATGTGATGGGCGCGATGAGCGAACAGCAGCGCCGCGATTTTATGCGCCGTATTCACGAAGGGCACGGCTGGGATGTGCTCGACCGCAAATCGGTGGTTGCAAAAGTGCTGCGGAAGTTCCCGGAGCTTCAGGATATTATTCTGCCGTCAAATACAACGGTGCCGCGGAAGGAAGTTCCGATGACTTCAACGCGCAGCTATGCGGAGAAGCAGCGGCAGCTCGAAAAAATCATGACGGTCGAGATTCCGGAAAATTCGAAGGAGATTGAAATCGCCCGCAGTTATGGCGACCTCCGCGAAAACGCCGAGTTCAAATATGCAAAAGAGCGTCAGGGCCTTTTGATGGCGC
>QKFE01000293.1 GCA_003252225.1 Kiritimatiellales bacterium
CTGTTCGTCAGGCCAGTGTTTTGCCTGCATCTTCCTTCCCACGCAACCTCGCGATTACGCAGTTGATGTTCAGCTAACGCTTCCCCCTGTCGGGCGCGTAAGGGACTTTCACCCTCAAGTGGATGCGCCCTGCCGGGCGCACCAAATAAAAAAAGCCGCACCCTGCGGCGCGGCTTTTCGATGAGTTCGAAGGTTCGGATTAATCGGAGCCGCCGAAGGTCCAGTTGACGATCACGAATCCCTGAGCCAGTTCACCCGGGAAGTTTTTAAACCACGGATTGTCGGCGATAATGTTGACCAGTCCGAGCTGGAAGAGGTTTTTGGCAGTGCCCGCATAGTTGACCAGCCCCCACTGGAAGCCGCCGTCAACCGCCTGGGCCCAGTTCACCATGCCCAGCTGTGCGCCGGTCAGGTCGCCGGCATAGTTGAAAAGCCAGGCCCATTGCAGGCCGGTCATTTCGCCGGACGTATAGTTAACCCATGCGAGCTGTGCGCCGGTGTAGTTTTCAGCATAGTTGAAGAAGGTCGGCAGAAAAATGAACCACTGAACGCCCGTACTGTCGCCGGTCGATCCGTTCACAAAGCCGAACTGCCACTGGAATTTCGGGCTCGGGTTCTCGTTCCATATACCGATAGAAACACCGGTAATATTGGTGTCGCGATCCTGAATCGCAACTTGGGGTACAAGCGACAGCTGGAAGCCGGCGTCTTCTGCGGCTGCGGTGAATGCGGTTGTTGCGGCGAGTGCCGCTATAATTAACTTTTTCATTCCGTCTCTCCTTCTGCTAATTGCGTCCTCGGGAGGGACTCCCCTCCTTTTGATAGAGGGAGATTAGATAAAGTACCCAATCGGTTCAATATAAAATATAGGCGAAGGCGATGACGTTTCTTTGGTCGTTTTTAGGAATTAAATTTCTTTTAGAGGAGTTGCGAGGGTTAAAGCACACGGTATAATTCGCCGATCGCTGCGGCGGATTCAACGTGAACAGAAATGGATCAAAACGGAGGAAAGAGAATATGAAAAAGATGAATATCAGAATTACGGGTTTAATTTGTGTAAGCAGTGTTCTGCTGTGCGGCGGCTGCAAGAGCTCAAAAAATGCGGAAGAGGCGAAAGGGCTTCAATTTGAGGCGCAAACGGCGGCGGTTACGATAGAAGGTGTTCCGGGCGGAATCATTGCCAACACGCTGGCTGTGCAGGCAAAGGTGATGGCGATTGATTATACGAAGCGCGAAGCGAAGCTGCTGCTTCCGGGCGGCGAAACCGTTAAAACCAAAGTCGGCCCCGAAGCGGTGAATTTTGATCAGGTGAAAGTAGGCGATATTGTCAACGCCGTTGTGACGGAGGAGATGATTTATCAGCTTGCTCCGGCGGACGCGGAGATTGAAGACGGCGCGGCGGTGGCTGCGGCGCTGGCGGAAAAGGGGCAGCTGCCCGCAGGCGTGGCGGCCACGGCGGTACGCCTGACGGCCACGATTGAAAAAATCGATCTCAAAGCCCGCAAGGTCAAACTCCTGTTTGAGGACGGCAGCAAAAAAACCGTCAAAGTGCGCGCTGATGTGGATATGAATCTGGCCAAAATCGGCGACAAGGTGGTGATCGATATTTTCCAGGCGGTTGCGCTTTCCGTTGAAAAGAACCCTTCAGCGGAAACGGTGACCGAAGAGATGTAGCCTACGGCTTGAAAATGGTGTGCGGTATTGCAGCGCGCCGGATATTTTCTTTGCGTACGTTTCAATCTTGGTGTTTAAAACAGGAAACCTACAGACGGAAGTATGCGATGAGTGAAACATTTTCAGACCGGTTGAATACCGTGGAACAGCGGATTGCCGCAGCCTGCGAAAAGGCGGGGAGGGCGCGCGAAAGCGTCCGCCTGCTGGCCGTATCAAAAACCAAGCCGCCGGAAGCCGTGCGCGAAGCCGCCGATTGCGGGGTGCGGCTTTTCGGCGAAAACAAGGTGCAGGAGGCGCAGATTAAAATACCGCTCTGTCCGCCGCATCTCGAATGGCACCTGATCGGCCACCTTCAAAGCAACAAAGCGAAAATCGCGGCCAATCTGTTCAATATGATCCACTCCGTCGATTCGCTCAAACTGCTCGAAGCGCTCGAAGCGCATGCTCCCAAAACACTGCCCGTTTTGTTTCAGGTGAATGTTTCCGGCGAAGCGTCAAAATCGGGTATGTGTCCGGGCGAAGTGGCGGAACTCATCAACGCCGTAAATCAAATGGCGAAGGTGGAAGTACACGGTTTAATGACGATTCCGCCGTTCACGCCCGATCCCGAAAAAGCGCGGGTTCATTTTACTAAACTGCGCGAACTGCGCGATCAACTGCAGGAACAAACCGGAACGCCGCTGCCGGAGCTTTCGATGGGGATGTCGCACGATCTCGAAATCGCCATTGAAGAGGGATCGACCTGGGTGCGGATCGGGACGGATTTGTTTGGGGGAAGGGGATAAGCAACAGGCAATCGGCAACAGGCAACAGGCAACAGGCACGAGTGATTTTCCTCTTAACACTTAACCACTTAAAACTTAAAACTACACATTATGAATATTGTATTTATCGGCGCGGGAAATATGGCGGAAGCCATTGTTGCGGGAATAATAAAACAGGGTGTTGTTGAGGCGGAAAAGGTCTGCGTCACGGATATTGACGAAGATCGGCTGGCGCATTTTACGGAGCAGTACGGCGTCGGGCGTTCGTCCGATAACGCCGCCGCGGCCGCGCAGGCCGATGTGATTGTGCTTTCCGTGAAGCCGCAGATTTTTCCGGAGGTTTGGCCCGATATTAAAACGGCGCTGAAACCCGGCGCGCTGGTGGTCAGCATTATGGCCGGAATCCCGTCAACCAGAATTGCCGGAGGGGCCGCCATACGCGTGGTGCGGGTGATGCCCAATACGCCGGCATTGATCGGAGAGGGCGCGGCGGGAATTGCCGCCGGTGAATTTGCCGATGATTCCGACATTGCGGTTGCGCAGAAACTGATGGCTGCCGTCGGCGCGGCGGTGATTGTTAAAGAGGAGGAATTGGATGCGGTTACGGCGTTGAGCGGCAGCGGCCCGGCCTATGTTTTTTACCTGCTCGAAAGTATGCTCGAAGCGGCGGAAAAAATGGGACTGGATTCCGGCGTTTCGCGCGAACTGGCTTTGGCCACCGTGATCGGCGCGGCAAAACTGATGAAAGAAACCGGTGAAGCGGCGGCGGATCTTCGTGCTAAAGTAACGTCGAAAGGCGGAACCACGCACGCGGCGATAAACACGATGGAAGCGCGCGGCGTTAAAGAATCCATCGTTGCGGCGCTGCTCGCCGCACAGGCACGGTCAAAGGAACTGGCGAATGGCTAAAGAGGCCATAGAGAAAAAGCGGAAAGGATCCGTTAAACGAACCCTGATTACCACCGGTTTGATTTTTGCCATCCTTTATGTCGGCATCCACGTTGTATCCCGCACCGAAGGATTTCGCTCGCTGGTCACCGATAAAATATCGAGCGGAACCGCCCAGCCCGTTTCACTCGAAAAATGCGGAGCAACCCCGCTGCTCGGGTTGCGCCTACAGGGGCTTTCATTTCAGGGCGTCACCATTCCCGAGGCAAAAGCCTCGTTCAATTTCAACCCGTTTACGCTCTTCAGCAAAAAGCGCCCCGTTGTCAGTCAGCTGTATATCCGCGAGCTTGAGGTTCAATTTAAACGTATTCCGAAAAGCGGCAAATGGGAGCCGCTCGTGCTTCACGGGATCGGCAGCCGTTTCGGCGCGGTGGTCGGTTTAAATCCGCCGTCCTCCGCCGCCGATGAAAACCTGCCGACTTTTCCGCCCTATGTCATCAACGAGCAAACCCTGCTCCAGCTCGACCGCGCCAAAGTGGTTTGGCGCGATGAAAAGGGCGCGGAACTGGCCTATCTGACCGACGTCGATTCTTCCCTGCGTTCGCGCAGTTTCATGAACCGGCGGGTAATTCAGACCATCATCAAATGCGGGCATATCAAATTAGCCCGGGGGGCCGTGCTGCGCGATTTCCGGTTGGAGGCTTTTCGGGTTGAAGGCTCCGGAATGGTCACTGTTTTGGATATGACCGACAGCCAGGGCGAATACGACGAATTCGCCAGCGCCACCCTCTGGCAGGATTTGAACCTGTATTTAAACCGTTTGTCGGGCAATTAGAGTGCGGTTAAATAGGCGGCGATTTCTTCCGCGGTGGTTTCGGGGGTCAAAACATCGCGCATATCGAGCCGGGCCTGAACCGCTTTGCGCACCGGTTTCATCAGCTTCAGTTTCCCGATCAATAA
>QKFE01000249.1 GCA_003252225.1 Kiritimatiellales bacterium
TGAACCGGATGGCTGGTATCCAGACAGTGCCCCAGCTTCAGCACCAACTGGCGCTGCTCTCCGGCCCCGCCGGCTTTCTGCCCCCGCAGGAAAAAGGCAAACCCTGCGGAAGCCAGAAACGCCCCAACCAGAATTCCGCCCGCAAAATATGACACCCCTTTATTCATTCCAAACTCCCTAAATACACCGTTACTAAATCGTCAAATATTCACGATCAATCTGTGCAGGCAACATTCAGCGCCGTTACGGCCGCTTTAAAATCACCCCGATTGCATCCGTTTCATAATCCTGAAAATGGCGCCAGGGTTTATTTCCCAGCCAGACCAGAACCTTATACCCATCACCGGCGACACAGATCGGCCGGATATTCTTATATTTCGAATCCTTCGTAATCGCTTCCCACTGAATGGTGCTCACATCATCGTTTGGACCAACTTCAGCCGTGTAAATTTCATGCACACCGCCCGAAAATTCGCCGGTGGAAGGGTTTACATCAGTCGAAATATACATGCGTTGCGGATTTTCCGGATCAAATGCCATCAGGCCGGTATAGCTGCTTTCGCGCTCATAAAGACATTTCCCGCCAAATGCGATCTGCCGGTCGATCCACTTTTCGCCGTTCCATGAAGCCAAGCGGTAATGATGATTATCATGCGTATGATACACCGAATAACCGATATACGGGTTGCCCGCACGGTCCTTCTCAATAGCGACGGTCCAGGCCGCATTGGAAACACTGTGCGTATTGCCTTTCCACTCATTGATCTCACTGCCCTGATAGATTTTCTCCGCCTCGACGGTTACGAGCGGCCCTTCAGACAGATCTTTGATTTTCGTACCGTCCACGTTATAAAAAGCGCCGTTCCGGAACTGGGCATAATACAGGCTGTTTCCATACTGGCGCGGATGCGCATCGGTAAACGAAATCCCGACCGTATTTTCATCGACCTGATGATAGCGCGCATACGGGCGCTGACGGCTGCCGATGTCATGCGTAATAAAATGGGTGTATCCGCCCCACGTTTCGCCCTGATCGGTTGAGGTGATAAACGCCGGGTTAAAATGCTGTCCATCGCGGAAGAAGCAGTAGAGTTTCCCCTCATCCTTCATGGGATACAGGTTCATATAGGTCGCACCGCGCTCATCCGCATACACATGATGATATTCTTTACGCTCACCCCACTTCAGAAAATTCCCCGGCTCGGAAATGTTGTAGTGGTGAATCTTTTCTTTGCCATGCTTCGCATACACCGTCAGCAGACTGCCGTCCGGGCGCACATAAAAAACCGGCGAATCGTGATCGTCGCGCTCGAACTGCGGATAGAGCACCACCTCGCCATCAATCTTTTCAGACTTCAGATCAAACACGCTCACGCGCACGTCTCCGTTCTGACCGTTGATTCCGCCCAGCACCAGTTTTCCATTTTCAATAATCGCGCGCGGATCTTCATACCAGCACCAGCCGGTATCCGTACCGAAAGTAAGCCAGGGTGCTTTTTCCGCCGACTCCTCTGCCGCCAGCGAAGAGCCCGCAATAAGACAACATCCGAGAACTGCAAGCAATTTACTCATATCCACACTCCTTCTTCACTAATTCTGTCCTGATCTCTCCAGCGGAACTCTGTATGCCCTCACCGTTCCGCGCGCATAAAAATTACGGTTCAATTATTGCTCACCAGTTTATAAACTTCCGATCCCGCCGCCAGAAATGCGCCGATGCCGTAAACCTCGGTACAGTCCGCAAACGATTCCCCGGGCGCCGCTCCGACAGGCTGAACCCACCCGAGCATTCCTTCCGGCGTAACACACTGCAAAAGGGCTTCCCATGCTTTCAGCACAATCGGTTCGTATGTTTCCCGATCCAGCAACCCGTTATTGATTCCCCACGCGAGGCCGAACGCATAAAACGAAGTTCCGCTGGTTTCCCAGTTCGGATAATCCTTCACATCGCCCAGCAGCCCCATCGACCAGGTGCCGTCCGGACGCTGGCAGTTTTTAATGCTTTCCGCCATCTGCGTGAAAAGGCTGGTATAAAACGCCCGCCCGTCCCACTCATTCGGGAGATCCGGAATCATCAGCGCAAGCCCGCCGAACACCCAGCCGTTGCCGCGCGCCCAATAGAGGTTGCGCCCGTTTTTTTCGCGCTTTTCAAAATAACTGGAATCGCGCCAGAACAGATGATCCTCTTTGTCCCAAAGCAGGTCATACGTTGCGTGGTATTCCTGATCCATAAAATCGAGGTATTTCCGATCGCCGGTAATTTTGGTCAGCCGCACCCAAACCGGCGGAGCCATAAAGAGCGCATCGCACCAGCCCCAGCGGTTGTGCGCATCGGTTTCTTTTTTCCATTCGAGCGATCCGGTTTTCGGGTTTGCCAGAATCCAGTCGAATTGCTGCTGCGTCGGCGCAAGCATGGCCGCATCGCCGCACTCTTCGTACAGGCTCAGGTAAAACTGCCCGACCGCGTGGTCGTCCGCATGATACGGGCGGCGGTGCAGTTTCCATTCATTCCGTTCGCCGATCATTTTCAGAAAACCGGTGTATTTCGGATCGCCGGCAATGGTGCTCCATTCGTACATACCGGCATACAGAGCGCCCATGTGCCAAACGAGGTCGTGGTAATTTTCCCGGTTGTGCCATTGGGTTACTGTGTTGCCGGGAATCGCGCGGTATTTCCCGTGCTCATCAAATGTTTCGATCTGCCAGTCGGCAACTTTCTGCGTTACCGTTTTAACCGAATCCGGTGTCGGCCGCTGCACCGCCGCACAAACATTAAGCCCAACGCATACCGCTGCCATAACCATTCCTGATTTTAACTTTTCCACCATGTTCACTACCCCAAAATGTTTCAGCAACGGCGAACTAACGAAGATTCCGTCGGCAGAAAAACCGGCTGTGTTTTTCTGGCGGGCGAAGAATCCGCCTACTTCCTGTCTTTTTTCGCAATCCCCCGCCATTGCGGACGCAAAATATGAATACAGGGAGATTAAAAAGGCTGTTCCAACAGAGCCGGAACAGCCTTTCCTTACAAAAATTAAACGTCGTTTTCGCCTTTCACATAACCGAAGTTTGCGAGAATTCCGCCGTCCACATAGAGGACGTGTCCGTTCACAAACTCAGCCGCTTTCGATGCGAGGAAGAGCGCGGCGTTGCCGATATCTTCCGGTTCGCCCCAGCGGTTCGCGGGGGTACGGGTCATTACCAGATCATTAAAAGGATGCCCGCCTTCGCGGATCGGAGCGGTCTGCGCCGTTGCGATGTAACCCGGGCCGATACCGTTCACCTGAATATTATATTTCGCCCATTCGCAGCACATGTTGGCCGTCAGCAGTTTCAACCCGCCTTTGGCTGAAGCATAGGCGGAAACCGAACGGCGGCCGTACTGGCTCATCATCGAGCACATGTTGATGATTTTGCCGGCGCGTTTTTTAATCATGTTCGGTGCAACGCGTTTGCCGACAATGAACGGCGCAATCAGGTCCACATCGATCACCTGCTTGAATTCGCCAACCGGCATATCGAGAATCGGAACCCGTTTAATGATGCCGGCGTTGTTCACGAGAATGTCGATTTCGCCGACTTCAGCTTCAATTTTAGAAATCCCGGCATCCACCTCTTCTTCGCTGGTCACATTGAAAACGAGGGTGTACGCATCAATGCCCGCCGCAGCATATTCCGCCTTTGCGGATTCGAGCTTGGCTTCATCAATATCATTTACACAGATTTTAGCACCGGCTTTACCCAGCACCATACCGACAGCCATTCCGATGCCGTGCGTACCGCCGGTCACCAGCGCAACTTTTCCTGAAAGATCAAACAGTTCATTAATCATGATTATCTCCTTATCGTTCTAATTCGCCTTTTGTTTTCTGAGGCACTGAAAAAGGATTGACCGACCCGTTCCTGAGCGATTCGCAATCCTCACCATCAACCCTCAGTTTCCTACTTCAACTCCCTGATTGCAATATGATCCATATCCCCAAAATGTTGGTTTTCACCCCCCATACCCCAGCAAAATGCGTACGATTTGGTGCCGCAACCGGAATGAATGGACCACATCGGTGAAATAACGGCCTGTCCGTCAGACATTGCGATATGCCGGGTTTCATCGCCCGGCCCCATGAAATGAAAAACCTTCGCGTTTTCATCCAGCCCGAAATACATGTAAACTTCCGTGCGGCGTTCGTGCGTGTGGCACGGCATCGTATTCCAGACACAGCCCGGTTCAAGCGCCGTGAAACCCATCACCAGCTGACAGCTCTTAATGCCGTTTTC
>QKFE01000025.1 GCA_003252225.1 Kiritimatiellales bacterium
TATACTTCCCGTGCGGTTACGCCGTTGGTTTGGAAAAGGTAGATAATCTGATCTTTCTGGATCATTTTTGCGACGGGATACCCGTTTTTCCTGACAGAATCTTCATACCGGTCTCCGACTTCCGCGATAGAGGCTGTAGTTCCGAGGATCAGAGCGATCAGTATCCATGCTGTGTGTTTGATTTTCATGCTTTTACCTTTTCATCCTTGTGCAAAATGGTTCCGTTTAAATCCTTTCCGTTTTTCAGGCGGCCTCCGCAATATGTACTTTGCCCCGGACGGGAACCGTGCAGTCATCCGGCTGATAGGATTCGGATTCCGTTTCGGCGGATTCCGCCAGAGAGGTGGAGAGCGGCGGTTCCTGATTATCCTGTACGGCTTTCATTTCCCGGGAGTTCATGAGTTTCTGTAAGCTCTTCTCGATGCGTTCGATCTCCTTAAGGCTTCGCACGATGTCGGAGTGTTCCTCTTCCATCGGGGCGATAAGGTCGAGGTGCATGAGGTTGCGCCGGACATTGTCAAGCGGGTCGGAAATCTTATCGACCAGAATGCCGACGCTTTCAACCATTGTCCGCTGGTGCTCAATCATCACGCTGAGGTTCTGCCGGTTTTTCATTTCGGAAATCATGGAGTTGAAGCACTGTTCAATATAGAGCAGATCGTCGTTTTCATTAGTTCGCAGCAGGGCCATGTGTTCCGGCAGATATCCTTTTACGGCCTTTGATACGTAGTGCCGGATGCGGACAATATTGTCCGGGTATTTTTTGAGGATGCGGTATCCGGCGATAATCAGGGTGATCGTTATCAGTCCGAGCAGTCCGGCATACGCAGCAGAACCGGATTCTCCGGCAACCTGATAGCCGGCGAGGAAACTGACCAAAGAGGGGATAGCGGTTAAGAGGAGAATGGAAAGTGAAGCCTGACGCGACGCATCGAGGTTTTGGATGGAGGACTTGTAGGACACTTTTCGGCGGTTTTTTTTCATCTCATTTTCCCTTTGTGTTTTAGTTGTAACCCTCCTCTTTTCTTTCCGGTGCATTGCTAACAGAGAAAAGAGAAGTTTGAACAGGGCTGATTGATGAACCGCCGGATTTTGTAGACGAACTCTTTTATTGCGGGGATGAATCTGTACGGGAATTATACACAGCAGAGCCTCCCGCAAAACCTCCAGTTTTTCAGAGGAAGCTAAGAGTTGGCGGCAGTGGGTATCGGATGAGCCTGATTGCGCGGTATGACCCCGGATAAACCGTTAAATCGGTTTGGCCAGCAGCTGGAGGCTTTTAAGCGCGCTGCTCTTGATTTCAAGCGGTTCCTGTATCCCTTTGAACCAGAGCAGTCCGCCGCGTGATTTCGCCTCCATCCGGTCCAGCGAGGAGATGTTAACCAGCAGTTGGCGACCCACCCGCATGAACCGTGTTTCCGGCAGCTGTTTCTCCCAGGCGGAGAGGGTTTTTTTCATCACAAAACGTTTTCCGTTGCTGCACAGGATGTGGGTGTAGTTTTCGTCGCTCAGAATCACGACGATTTCGGAAACCCGCGTGAAATGTTTATACTTGTTGCAGCAGAAAAGAACCAGATCATCCAGATCCAGTACCGAGAGCTTTTCTTCGTCCGCAGAAAGAGGGTGTTCGAGCCGTTCGAGCGCGAGTTTCAGCCGTTCGAGGGTGATCGGCTTCTGGATATAGTCCAGAGCATTCAGCTCAAACGCGCTGAGCGCGTACTCTTCGTGGCTGGTGATGAACAGGAGTTTCGGCAACCGGTTGAACTGGCTGATGATATCAAAACAGGTTCCGTCGGGCAGTTCGACATCCAGTATCAGCAGGTCGGCCTTCGGGTTGTTCCGGATCAGCTCCACCCCGCTGGCGCAACCGTCCGCCTCGCCGATCACTTCAATGCCGCCAATCTCTTCGAGCAGCCCCTTGAGCTGGATGCGAAAAACGATTTCGTCATCTATTAGCAGACATTTCATAGCGGGCTTTTAGCACAGCCCGCCCTCCATATAGAAGTCTTTTCCGCTTTTGGATGCGGTTGCTCCGCAATCGTACGGTTCCAACGGGGATGCCGGTTGGACGGACGGGGTTCAACGCCCGGAACCGCTGTGGGAATCATCCCCGCAAACGGGGTGTTCATCCACAGAATCGGCCCGTTCATCAAATCGCACTGGATGCGTCACCCGGCGGCCTGTTAGTGAGTGGCCCGGCGAAAGAAATGGAGACACGATATGTATCCGCTAACCCTGTGTAATAAAAAGCATCTGTTTGAAGGACTGTGGCTGTCCGGACTCCTTCAACTGGCCGCTATGTCCGTTTATCTGCGCAGTGTGGCGCAGGAACAGACAGGGGCTTTGTGTGGCGGGCGTATCGCGGTTTCTCTCGGATTGATCTGTCTGTGTAATGTTGCATTTGGAATTTTTCTGTATGCCTACATTTTCCGGTGCCGCCGGGTTGTGTTCGGAAAGCGTCAGCCTGAAACAAGCACCGTCCGGCGCGGCGTCATCTTCCGATTGAGCCGGATGGATTGCGGAGTACTTCTGATTACCGCCGCCGTATTGGCCGGTTCCGTCATCATCTGGCCCCGGATGCAGACCGATTCCGCACTGACCTGCCTTGAGCACGGATCGGTTGAAGAACTGGATGCGCTGCTCTTCGGAAAACCGGAACTGATTGAAGAGCAGGCCCCCGGCGGAAAGACGCTTCTAATGTGCGCTTCCCTGTTCGGGCGCAGCGATATGGTTGACTGCATTCTGTTGCACGGGGGCGCGGTCAATGCCGCCGATGCTTCCGGGGACACGGCGCTGAGTTTTGCCGTCGACCGTCCGGATATTGTCGCCGCGCTGCTTGAAGCCGGAGCCGATCCGAATCAGGCTGACCGGCAGGGGATCACGCCGCTGCACCGGGCCATTCAGCAGCGTTGCGTCAACAGTTGTATCCTGCTGCTGGAATACGGCGCAGATCCGGATCTGGAAAACCGATCCGGCGAAACCCCTTTCCACTGGACTGCCAGGGCTGATTTTGTTCCGGCGGCCGAATGTCTGATTCTTGCCGGGGCCGACCCGGTAAAATCGGACAGCCGGGGACGGACTCCCCTGAAGGTGGCGGCCCTGAACGGTTCAGTGAATGTCGCGGCACTGCTGAAAAAAGCCGGTGCCGAAGAGGGAAACAGCACCCCGGGTCGGGAAAACCCGCTAAGCGGAATCTCCGCTCGGGAATCCCGGTTTGCGGTTTGTGCAGAATAGAGTGAATCTATGCGTGTTTACAGTCAGAGATACAGGTTCGGCTGCGGCGTTGCCGCGCCGGTTAATCAGAGAATGTCATAGGGATAGGGGAGGTCGATTGAGGGGGTTGGCAATAAACTTGCTTAGAGTGGTTTAAAAGATAAAGTTTGGCGGGTCAGATATGAAGGAGGAAAGAAAGATGAGTACGAGAACTGCCGCACAGAACACAGCCCTTCTAACCCCGAAAACCGCAGAGCAGACCCCGTCCGGTTACGCCGTCGCTTCTCCGGAGAAAAGGATAGAATCAACCGTTGATCCCCTTTTTAAAATCAAATGCCTTGATTTCAATATGGGGATGCAGTGCGCCGCCAATAACCGCAGCCTGTATGAAAAACTGTTGAAAGCGTTCGCGGAAAACAACCGCGATACGGTCGCGAAAGTCCGTTCGGCCATTACCGCGCAGGATCAGGAGACCGCGCGGCGGACGATCCATTCGCTGAAAGGTCTGGCTGCAACCATCGGCGCCCGGGAACTCCAGATGGCGGCGCGGAATACCGAAGATGCACTGATTTGCGGCAAAACGGATATCGCTTTGAAAATATTGAAAACAGTGGATGAACTCATGGAATTTTTATTGATGCAAATCCGTCTCGCATTCGGGCCGGACATAAGGGATACTGGGCTGCAAAGCTGAGCGGTTAGGCTAGTTGGGCGCTTTCGGTTATGGCCGCCAGACAGAAAGGTATCCCTGTTAAAAAAATGAAACAGAAGAATCCACCGCTACCGGCAGTCCGTATGCTCGGGCTGCCCCCCCCTGTGGCCATCACCCTCACCTACCTGCTGTACGGATTGCTGTGGATTTCCTTTTCAGACCACATTGCGCTCAATATCGCCGCCTCGGAAGAGGAGCTGGGCCTTTTTTCCCTGATTAAAGGCGAGCTGTTTATTCTGGTCACCACAATCATTCTGTTTGTCCTCCTCCTGAGAATTGAGCGCAAGCGCAACATTGACCGCAAGGCGCTTTATGA
>QKFE01000156.1 GCA_003252225.1 Kiritimatiellales bacterium
GGATATTTTTTCCGATCTCTTTTCCGGTGGCTTCGTCGCGAAAATTACCGCCCGTTTTGATGTTCCAAATACCGGCTGAAAAATCGAAATCTCCGCCGAGAACTGCGTTCATTTCGTCGGCGTCCCAAATATAAAAAAGGCCCTCTTCGCCTTCGGAGTCGGCGTCTTCGGCGGAAAAAAATCCTCCGCCTTCGTAAGTCATGTCGCGCCGCACATATTCGAGGATCTCTTCGGTCACCTGCCGATAGAGCGGTTTTTTCGTCAGCTCAAACGCTTCGGTGTAGGCGATGGCCAATAGGGCCTGATCGTAAAGCATCTTTTCAAAGTGGGGCAGCAGCCATTTTCGGTCGGTGGAATAGCGGTGAAAACCGAACCCGATCTGGTCAAAAATACCGCCCTTCCGCATTTCTTCGAGGGTGTGTTCAACGGCGGCAATCCCCTCCTTTTCGCCGTGCCGCAGAAGGTAAACCAGCCGGTGCGGCGTCGGAAATTTCGGCTGCAATCCGAAACCGCCGAACTCGGAATCATACTGCCCCATCAGCTCATCAAAACCCAGTTGGAGCAATTCCGCGTCCAGCGACTCCCCGCTCCCCGCCCCCTGCTGTTCAGCCAAAACACCGGCGATTTGCCCGGCCGATTCGAGCACCGTTTCGCGGCGGTTTTTCCACGCGTGTGTAAGTTTCGGAATCAGCTGTTCCATCCCGATCCGGCCGAAGCGCGATTGGGCCGGAATATAGGTTGCGGCGTGGAACGGTTTTTTGTCCGGCGTCATAATAAGGGTTAACGGCCAGCCGCCCTGCCCGGTCATCATTTGGCAGACGGTCATATAAATGTGGTCGATATCGGGCCGTTCCTCGCGATCGACTTTAATACAGACAAACGCCTCGTTCATCAGCCGGGCGATTTCTTCGTTTTCAAATGACTCGCGTTCCATCACGTGGCACCAGTGGCAGGTGGCGTAACCGATCGAAAGAAATACCGGCTTATCTTCTTTGCGTGCGGTTTCAAACGCCTCTTCGCCCCACGGATACCAGTCAACCGGGTTGTGTGCGTGCTGCAAAAGATAGGGGCTTTTTTCTCCGGCCAGTCGGTTTGTAAATGAATGCATCGCAATCTCTTTCACTTCTTTCGCGCCCAATTGCGCCGTTATTGTCAGGATTGAAAGGGTCACCTGAAATTTCACGCACCGAATACTGTACTGTTTTAGTATTATTGCGAGCAAAATTGACAGGATAATAAGGCGGCAGGACTATTCCGGCGGAACAGAACCATGATCCTGTCTTCAAATAATCCTGCCTTTGAACGCGTTTTCCCTCTCCCCCGCGCCCCCTCTCCCCAGCCTAATTCGGCGGTTTTTAAAACAACCGGTATTTCCTCTTGGCTCGCCCCGGAGAAAGGCGTACGAACGTTAATGTTGAACGCCAGTTTTTAATTAGGGAGAGAAAAAATGAAACCATTAACCGCCGTTCTTTTGTTGCTTGCATCCGTCTTTTTTGCAGGTCAAATCACCGCCCAGACCAACCTGACGTGGGATCCGGGCACCGCGCAGTTCGGCACCGAAATTTATTCCAACACCGACACCAATGCGGGCAGTTATCTTTTCACTATCAAAACAACGAATACGGCGGCAAACGTCGGGTATTGGCGAACGGTTTTGACGGTGACGAGCGGCGAGGCGGATCTTTACATCAGCACCAGCCCGTCGGTTTCCACCAATTATTACACCCAGAAATCGGACACGGTTGGAAACGACCGGCTGGTGAGAGGACTCTCGGCGGGGCAGACGTGGTATATTCTCGTCGAATCCGAAGCCAATTCGACGTGGGAGCTTTTTGCGGGCGATATGCATGTGGTTGACCTGACGTGGGACCCGGGCACCGCCCAAAGCGGTACGGAGGTTTACACCAATCCCGGCACGGCGGAAGGCAGCTATCTTTTCCGCGTCACGACGCAGGCCGACACATACAGTTTCTGGCGAACCGTACTGAACTGTTCGAGCGGCGACGCCGATCTTTTCACCGATGCTTATGCCGATATTGCGACGAATAATTATGACTATTATTCCGCGAATCCGGGTAATGATTCGATTGTGCAGGCGCTGACGGCCGGACAAACCAAATATATTCTCGTTGAAGCCGAAGAAGGCGCGGCGTGGAGCGTCTTTGCGGGCGCGATTAAAATGAATACTCTGACGTGGGACCCGGGAACAGCGGACGCCGGAACGGAAGTGTTCACCAACCTCAACACCGACGGCGGCGCCTATTATTTCAAACTCACAACCGAGCTGCCCGACCTCGCCGCATGGCGTACTGCGCTCGACGTGGTTTCCGGCGAAGCGGATGTTTTTCTACGGCAGAACAACCTCCCGTACACCAACAGTTATACCTATTCATATACTGACCGCTCCGTTTATCCCGGCGACGACGGAATGACCCGCTATCTTTCGGAAAGCTCCGGCGCAGGCCAGACGTGGTATATTCTGGTGCGGGCCGAACCGGGTTCAATCTGGAACCTGCTTTCGGGCGATGTTTATGCCGAAGATCTCGGCGTTCTCGCAACCAACTCCGCCAGCGGAAGCGGCGTCGCGGAGGTTCCGCCCGAAGGCATCCGTTATTTCAAAACCAGCATCCCGTCCGCAGCCTATGCGTGGCGGCTTTGGCTACAGGACGACAAAGCCTCCGGCACACTCAATAAACCCTTTTATGTCCGCCACGGCCTCGCCCCCCACCCCTCTTCCACCAGCTATTACGACCGCACCCGCACCGGGCAGGGCCTGCTCGTTCCCGATTACGTCGTGCCCGGCAGCCCGACCTCCTATTATGTCGGTGTTCCAGGAAAACCGGGCGATACGTTCCAGCTTGATTCCCGCCAGCACGAAATTTTTGACGCGGATTACAGCGATATTATTTCCGCCGAATCCGTCAGCGGCTTTCTTTATAAAACCTACCGCATCCCCGTCCCGCCGGATCAGATTGCGTGGGAAGTCACCGTTACGCCGGTCGGCGGCACCGACCCCGATATGGCAGTACGGCGCGATAAAGTTCCGAACCCGTTCAACAACGACGCCTTTTCCGAAGTAAACAGCACCACCGTTTCCGACTCCATCACCCTCGTTCCGGAAACACTGAGCGACGGCTCCTTTTATGTCACCGTTTACGGCGACGCCGCGTTCGATTACAACATCCGCAATCGCGAACCGATTATCACCCAAATCAATTTCAACAGCTCCACCGAAAACGACGACCCCTCCCGCGCAGGCTGGCGTTTCTTCGCTGTTTCAGATATCGGCCAGCAGCTCGGCCAGCTCGGCTGGCTGCTTTCACTGAGCAATCACGTGGCCGGCACGGAAATCGCCATTCGCCGTAACTATGTGCCCGGCCGCTGGAACTACCGCCAAAACGGCGGAACCACTGTTTACAGTACTGCACACAACACCCAGTCGAGCACCCTCGGCTTTTTGCAGGATCCCGACCACGAAGCCGATGTCTGGTATGTCGGCATTTACTGGCCTGAAAGCGCGCTCGGCCCGTTCTGGCTTCACAGCGGATCGCATACGCCGACCGAAATCCCGATGGACGGCTACACCAATTCAACCGTATCCCTGCCGCCGGGCAGCTGGCATTTTTACCACGTCGATGTCCCGGCGCAGACCAACGGGCAGGATATCATCGGCTGGGAACTGCGCATGACCGAGTGGAGCACCGAACGGCCCTATATGCTTATCCGCCGCGATCAGCTGCCGGAAGGCACCGGAACAACGCCGTACTGGTATCCCTATTCACAGACCAGTTGGGTCAGCGGAAAACAATGGGGCAACCGGTATAACGAATGGAGCGGCTATTATTACGACCCGGGCGGACAGACCTACCCGCAGCCCATCATTTCAATGGGCATGGGCGCGCCGCTCGAACCCGGTAGCTATTACGTCGGGTTTTACAACAACTCTCCGACCGTAACCGGAACTTACAGCTTCACCAGTTCCGCCATCGGAACCAATATGACTTATGATCCGGCAACCATCGCCTTTAACGGCGGAAGCGCCGTCGTCACCAATCTGGCGGCGCGCGATGTGGCCTACTTTAAAGTGACCGTTCCGCCCAACACCCCCTCGTGGGAAGTCGAACTCGAAAACACTGTCGGCGAAACCATGCTTTTTATCCGCGAAACCTATGTTCCGACGTGGGAAATGTCGTCCTACAGCACCTATTCACCGGGCGAAACCTTCAGTTATAT
>QKFE01000224.1 GCA_003252225.1 Kiritimatiellales bacterium
CAGTCCCATGTGATCAGTTCCTTTGTAAAAGAATGCAGAATGAAGGATTTCAAGGCGGCTGCCCCATTCTTCATTCTAAAATCTACATTCCTAATTAAGATTATCCCTCGAGCGACTTTTTCTGCAGCGCACGCATACGTTCGAGGCGCTCCTGCGCTGCCCGCTTCTTTTTCGCCGGGGTACGCATCAGCGGCTTTTCGTGCGGGAGCAGTTCGCCGCCGACAGAAGAGGCGCCGCCGTCGACATAAATCGTTTGGCCGGTAATTTTTTTGGAATATTCTCCCAGCAGAAATACCACCGAATTGGCCACTTCCTGTTTGTCTTTAATCGGATCCCACGGCATCGGGCTGATTTTTTTCCACGTACGCGCAAGGTGAGCGAAGTGCGGAATCGATTTCGCCGCTTTGGTGGTGAGCGGCCCGGCGGAAACGGCATTCACGCGGACGTGCTCGCGGCCGTATTCGCGGGCCAGCGCGCGAACCAGCGCTTCGAGAGCGGCTTTATTAACGCCCATCCAGTTGTAGTACGGAAACGCCAGCTGCGAGGCAAATGAAAGGGTGACAACCGAACCGCCTTTGGTCATACGCTCCTGCGCGAATTCAGTGACCGCGGCGAGCGAAACACAGCTGATATGGAAGCCCTGTTTAATATCCTCAAAATAGTTAGTGTAAACCTTGTCGCCGAGGCAGGTTTTCGGATTGGCGAAGGCGATGGAATGAACCACGCCGGCAATTTCGCCGGTATCTTTAAACAGGTTGCGGACTTCGTTTTCGATCGTGACGTCGCAGTAGCGGATATCCATTGCATCCTTTTCCTCCTGCGACAGATCCGTGCAACCGCGGTCGAAGAAAATTTTCTTCAGCCGTTCGTTCTGGACGGTGTAGATGACTTTCCCGCCCAGCGACTCAATCATTTTGCCGGTGGCATAAGCGATTGAGTCGGTATTGAGCAGGCCCATAACGACATACGTGCTGCCTTTTTTAATCATAATGAGAACTCCTTATCTTTAAAAGCGGGCGCAAACCTATCAGTTTATGCGCGTAATGCAACCGGCGAATCGGGGGTTTTTTCGCCTGCAATTCGTTCAAAAAATATCGGTTTTCCGGGCATCGGAAACGCGCGAATTCCATTCGCTTGCGAAAACCGGCCATTTGTCCGGTAGCCCCCAAACGCCCGAATGAAACGACAGGATCATTCCGTCAAAAAAATCATCCTGTCTTTCAGCATTCTGTTTAAATCATTTTCCGCCCGAATAGCTTGGATGCTTTTCATCGAACGGCAACCGCAGAACCTCGCCGCTTTCGGGCTGCCAGAAAACCATATTTTCCGGAAGGGCGAACGGGTTGGAATCAGTCAGCGAAACAACGCTATCCACGTTTTCAAATTTAACGCAGCGGATCAGCAGTTCATCGGGAAAGGCCTGAATCCATTTGTATTGGTAAAACGAATCGCTGGCCATCGTCCACGGTTTATTATCATCGGCCGGGCGGGCCGGCGCACCCCAGCTGCCTTCGCCGATGAAAACAAAGCCCTTTTTATCGTCGCGAATAAAGCTTTCGAAACTGCCCTCTTCTTCGGAGGGGCGGACGGGGTAACTGCGTTTGACCATGTGGGTGTCGGATTCAATGACGAGATCGACGCCGTTATCGTAAAAAAGCTGCGCCCACCATTTAATCCGGTTAATCCCCTCCTCTTTTTTTGAGGTGTGCGGCCGCATCGGGCGGTGATACACCGCAATTTTCCATTTCACATCCGGATAGTGCGGCAGCGCTTTTTCGATCCACATCTGCTGATCCGGGAGTTTGGCCGGGTCTTTATATTCGAGCTCCGAATTGAGTATCCAGAACCGCATCATATCGCCGCCGACGGAAAGGGTGAAATATTGATCCGGATGCGGTGTATCGAAGATTTTCGACACCATCTGCATATCGGCGTTTTCGTGGTTTCCGTGGGTTGCGATGATCGGGTAAATCCGCCCGTCGTCACTGATTGTCAGCTGCCAGTCGTCCAGCCATTCGTCCCACTCTTCCGGCTTTCCCGATCCGGTGTAATCGCCGCCGAACAACACGAAAAGCGGCCGCAGTTTCGCCACCAGTTTATTCCCTTCCCGGCGCGCATCCGGGTTTGTGCGCGAATCGCCGCCGGAAATAAAGGTGAAAGGCTGCGGCTTATCGGGCGCTGTTTTAAACCAGAGGCGCTGGCCGGTTCCCTCGGAATCGCAGATCACGAAATAATAGGCCGTATCCGGTTTTAGGTTTTCGAGCCGGACAAAGTGGTTGTTCATTCCGCGGTATTCCAGCACCTTGTCCGGAACCTGCCGGTATTTATACGCGATGGCTTTTTTCCCGTGGTCAACCGTGTCGTAACAAACCTCCGGTGCATCGCCGGAAACCTGGTTCCAGCAGATCACCGCCGTCGTCGCCGGATCGCCGCGCCAGGAAACACGGTAGTGCTTCGCTTCGCCCCGGCAGAACAGCGGCACAAAAAACAGACACAAAAACAGCTTTGCTTTCATAAACACCTTCCATTCAAAAATTAGGCAGATAGTGCACCCGATGCACCGCAGATTACAACCCATGTTTAAAAAATCAGATTAATCGCGACTTGCCGATAGAGCTTCCATTTTACCCGCCGGGTTTGGCAGAATTCGTGCGTAACTTTTTCACCGACTGGAGAAAATATGGGCGAACAGGCTGAAAAAAAAGGCTACGCATTCGGGACATTCAAAGGGGTTTATACGCCGAGCGTACTGACGATCTTCGGCGTTATTATGTATCTGCGCTTCGGCTGGGTGCTCGGAAACGTCGGCATTTTCAATACCCTGCTGATTGTGACGATCGCCACATCGATCACCTTTTTCACCGGCCTTTCCATTTCGGCAATGGCGACGAATATGAAGGTCGGCGTCGGCGGCGCGTATTACATCATCTCCCGCTCGCTCGGCGTTGAAGCCGGTGCGGCGATCGGCCTGCCCCTCTTTTTTGCGCGCGCCATCGGGGTCGCCTTTTACATCGCCGGTTTCACCGAAGCGTTAATGGCGCTGACCGGAAACCCGCTCGCCGTATTCGGCATCGAACCGGTGATGTGCGCCAAACTGATCTCCTCGGCCTCGCTGCTGGTTTTGACGGCTCTCGCCTATTTTTCAGCCGATCTCGCCCTTAAAGTTCAGTTCGGTATTTTCGCCGCCATCGCCGCCTCGCTCGTCTCCTTTTTCATGGGCAACCCTTCACCGGAAGCTCTGGCCATTGCGCCCGGAACCCTGATTCCTCCCCGCGAAAGTTTCTGGGTGGTGTTTGCGGTATTCTTCCCGGCCGTCACCGGAATCGAAGCCGGACTCGGCCTTTCGGGCGACCTCAAAGATCCTGCGAAATCGCTTCCGCGCGGAACACTTTACGCCATTGCCACCGGTTACATCGTGTACATGATTATGCCGATTTTCCTGCACCTGAAAGTCTCCAACCCGAATCTGCTGCTTATTGACCAAAACATCCTTTCGCTTGTCGCCCGCTGGAGTATCCTGATTGCCGTCGGCGTTTTTGCCGCATCGCTTTCGAGCGCGCTCGGCTCCCTGCTCGGCGCGCCGCGTACCCTGCAGGCGCTGGCGATGGACAACATCATCCCGAAATTCATCGGCAAGGGATTCGGGAAAGACAAAGCCGATCCGCGGATTGCAACCGCTATCTCCTTCGCCTTCGCACTCGCCGCCATCTGGCTGGGCGACCTCAACATGATCGCCCCGATCCTTTCGATGTTCTTCCTGCTTTCCTACGGACTGCTCAACCTCTCCGCCGGACTGGAAGCCCTGATTGAAAGCCCGTCATGGCGTCCGAAATTCAAGGTACACTCCGGCGTTTCGCTTGCCGGAGCCGCCTCCTGTTTTGCGGTCATGCTGATGATTGACGCCGGCGCAACGCTGATCGCCCTCTTTCTCACCGGATTGGTTTTTTACCTCGTTAAACGCCGCCGCCTGAATGCGCACTGGGTCGATATGCGCTACGGCATCCTCATCCAGATCGTCCGCTTCGCCATTCACCGGCTCAACAAACTCAAACCCGACGAACGCACCTGGCGGCCCAATATCATGGCGTTGAGCGGCTCGCCGAAATCGCGCTGGCACCTCATTGAAATGGCGCACGCGCTGACCCAACACGACAGCGCACTGACCATTGCCAGCATCCTCCCGGTCGAAGACTGGTCCGCCGAAAAAGTGGATGCAATGGAAGCCTCAATGCGCGACTACCTCGAAAAACGAGATGTCGAAGCAATGGTTAAAATCTTCCCTTCGCCCACCATGCTTTCCGGCGCACGCGCACTGGTCCGCGCTTACGGCTACGGCCCGCTCGTCCCCAACACCATCCTGCTGGGCGACACCGAAAACGAATCCAGCTTCAACGAATTCGCCGACCTCATCCGAATGGTTTACCGTACGCACCGCAACCTGATTATGCTGCGCGAGAATGAAAACAAACATTCCGAAGAGGCCGATGAAATCCACGTCTGGTGGGGCGGAAACAAAGATAACATCGGACTGATGCTGACACTGGCTTATCAGATCCAGAAAAGCCCGGTATGGAAGCAGTCAAAACTCATCATCAAAACTATTGCCGATTCCGAAGATGAACGCGATTCCACGCGCGAATGGCTCGAAAACTTTATCGAGGACCAGCGCATTCCCGCCGCCGCGGATGTGCTGATCAAACAACTGCCCAGCTTTTACGACATCATCCGCCAATCTTCCGCAAACGCCGGCCTCGTCTTCATGGGTATGCGCCCGCCGCAAGATGAGGAACCAACGGAGGAATACGCCCGGTATTACGGCAGTCTGATGGCCGCTACCACCGAAATGCCGCCGCTCGCCTTCGTCCTCGCCGCAGAAGAGATCGAATTCCGCAAAGTCATCGGCATGACGGAAGGGTAGCGGCGGGAAAACAACCGGATTCAGGTCAATCCCATGCCGGAAAGGATGACGGTTTTCAGGTCGTGGTAGGCATGTTCGAGATCGTCATTCACGATCTGGAACGAATATTCCGAAGCCAGTGCCATTTCCCCTGCGGCATTCTCCAGCCGTTTTTTTATCACCTCGTCGGAATCTGTCCCACGGCCGCGCAGCCGTCTTTCCAGCTCCTCCATCGAAGGAGGTGAAATAAAAATATCGGTGAACCCGCGGCGGATCGGATGCCGGGGATCGAGCCGAACGAGTGACTCTCGGATCTGTTTTACGCCCTGTACATCGATATCGAGCAGCACATGTTTCCCCTCTTCCATTGCAAAAAGAATGGTGTCTTCGAGCGTGCCGTAAAAATTACCGTGCACTTTTGCGTGTTCCATAAACTCGCCGTTTTTAATGCGCTCCTTAAACTCCTTTTTAGAGAGGAAAAAATAGTCCACGCCGTCCGTTTCGCCGCCGCGCGGTTCACGGGTGGTGCAGGAAACGGAATAGACAATATTCGGAAACTCATCAACCAGCCGGTTGCACAACGTGCTTTTGCCGCATCCCGACGGAGCGGACACAACAATCATCAGCGGGCGCGCCGGGCGCGGTTTGGGCGGCTGTTCCTGTATGAGCTGGTGAGGCGACATTTCCACTGCGTACTCCTGAAATTATTCGATGTTCTGAACCTGCTCGCGGATACGTTCGAGCTCGGTTTTAAAATTTACAACATGCCGCGTAATTTCCACTTCGTTGGCTTTCGATCCAATCGTGTTGATTTCGCGGAAAAGTTCCTGACACAGGAAATCCAGCGTACGCCCGACCGGCTCGGCGGATCGCAACAGCTTCCGGGTCTGCGCGAGATGACTCTTTAAACGCGTCAGTTCTTCGCTGACATCACAGCGGTCGGCGTACAAAGCGATCTCTTTCACGATGCGTTCATCGGAAGCCAAATCCGTCAGTCCGGCTTCCGTCATCCGCTGGTGCAGTTTTTCGCGGTAGGAAGCGGTTACGGTCGGCGCCAGTTTACGGATGGCTTTCACCATTTCATCGAGCAGGGCGAGGCGGTCGCGAAGATCTTTTTCCAGTGCTTTACCTTCGGTGCTGCGCATACGGCCGAGTCCGCTGAGCGCTTTGGCCATCGCGGATTCCAGCGCGGAAGAAACCTGCTCAACGTTCATGTTGTTTTGGTCAACCGTCACAACGCCGGGCAAACGGGCGATCGTTTCCGCACCCAGATCATCGGCCAGTTTCAGTCTGGCGGCCGCGTTACGGATTCCTTCCACATATTCCTTCGCCAGTTTTTCATCGATCTTCACCGACCCGGCGGAACCGTCGGCAGATTCAATCCGAACGATGCCGGAAATCCGCCCGCGCGAAAATTCGGCGCGGATCTGACTTTGAACCTGTGCATCCAGCGTGATCAGGTTACGCGGAAGCGAAATATTGATATCCAGCTGTTTCCGGTTCACGGAGCTGAGTTCCGCCGTCACCGAAATACCGCCCGAAACCGCCGAACCTTCGCCGAAACCTGTCATGCTTTTTAGTGCCATATCTGTTCCTTAAACTTGATTGGCCGCCCAGAATTTAGGATTTTCCCAATCATGTCACGCATTTTGATAAAAGACGGAAACAACACGGTATTACTGGACAACGTGCTCTTGGCGGAATCGCTGTTGGAACGAATGAGGGGGCTGCTCGGACGCAAATCCCTGCCCGCCGACACCGGTATGCTGATCCGCCCCTGCGGCAGTATTCACATGTGGGGGATGTGCTTTCCGATCGACGCCGCCTTTCTCGACTCAAACCTGACCGTGTTGAAAATCGTGCGCAATCTGAAACCGTGGCAGCTGGCTTTCGCGCCAAAAAAAACCGCCTGTGTTTTAGAAACAGCAGGCGGTGTTCTGACCCCGATTAATGCGGGCGATCAATTGATTATCGATTAACCTTATTCCGGCACGACGGATTTATTCTGTTCAATCAGCTTGCGGGCGGCCTCATTCACTTTGTCATCGAGCGAGATCGGTTCCACTTTTGTGATATCCGCCGCTTTGGCGGTGTCGTAAATTCCCGGCATCCGTTCGTAATAATAGTTTCCGTTGGGCAGCTTGTATTCCAGACGGCAGTCGATCACCTCTTTCTTCGTGGTGATGCGCGTATCGCGGACAAAGATACGTTTGAGCACTTCGTGTTTCGTGGTGATCTGATCGATCTCGGTATTCACCGTTAACGACGAAGAGCTGTAGCCTTCGCGAACCAGCTGAATCTGATGGTCAACACCGGCTTTCAGCGCGATGCGCAGCGGCTGCGACATCGTGTCGATTCCGTCTTTCGGCTGTGTGGTTGCGAAGAGTTCGCCGCCGACATAAACCTGAACACCGGCCGGTTCCGTATCGAGCACCAGTGTCCCGCTGTTTTTATCGAGGTTGAATTCAACGGCGTCGTTCATTCCCGGCTTTAAAAATACCGCCTGTTCCTGCGTGTCGTAACCGGCCAGTTTGGCCACGATGAGGTGGTCGCCCTCGGAAATATCTTCGAGCACAATCGGAGCCTTCCCAGAGGCGGCGCCGTCGACTGAAATTTCGGCGCCCGGCGGATAGCTGTTCACCGCAATTCGCGGCGGATGGCAGACGCTGATTGAAACGGGGGTGCGGTCGAGCAGTTTTGCGGTTGCATAACTGGAAGGCAACCCGGCGGAACGGATTTCCACTTTATATTCGCCCAGCGGCAGCTCGGTCAGCAGCGCCGGCGTTGTGCCGCGCACTTCGTTATCGATGACCACTTCCGATCCCGGCGGTTCGGAGGTGACGAGCAGGAGTCCGGTCAGCCGATTGAGTTCAATATTCATCGCGGCGTCCTGCCCTTCGAGCAGTGCGATTTTCCGGTACGCGCGCTCAAAGCCCTCTTTTCGCAGTTCAACCGTGTATGCCCCCGGCTGTACCCCGGAAAGATTGACCGGCGTTGTGCCCTTCGATTTCCCGTTCACGAATACTTCGGCCTTTTCCGGTTCCGAATTGATTTCAAGTTTACTGCCGCCGCCGGACTTGCTTCCGAAGAATCCGGAACAGAGACAGAAAACGGCAACGGCAAAGGAGAGTGTTCCGGCTTTTTTAATCAACGTGTTCATCGCAGGTTCTCCTCTACTTCCAGCTGCTTCGCACTGATGATTTCATAGCGTTCATCTTTTCGGTCGGGAATCAGTTCCGCCAGTATCCGCAGGTATTTTGAAGCTTCGCGCCAGTCGCCGAGACGAATCGCGCGTTCGGCGTTAAACATGAAATCCTTATAGCGGGCATCCTGTTCCGCCTTCGCCTGTTCCATCTTTTCCACCGCTTTAGTAAAGAGTTCCGGTTTCGGCTCCAGCGTTTCCAGATACATCATGGCGGACTGAAAATGTTTGACGGATTCGGCGAGGTACCCGGGGCTGACATCGCGCTCATTAAACCGGGCCTGCCCCAGCCGGAAAGATTCGCCGGCATAACGCAGCAGGGTTTCCGGCTCTTCGAGCAGCGTGAACGGCACATCGAGCTCATCGGAAACAAATTCTTCGAGAATGGAAACCGCCGATTTGATTTCGGAGGGTAACTGCCGGTTGAGCACTTTCACCTGATTGAATTCGCCGTTGCGGTAAATGGCGATATCGACCATTTCATACCGGTTCGGCGCTTTTACGATGTAATCGCGGTCGATTTCAAAAAAGCCGCTTCCGCCCAAACGGCGCGAGAAGGTTTCGAGTTCTTTGGCGGGTACATTGACCGATTTTGAAATATGGCGGTTATTCAAATCATTAATCTGAATGGACGCTGTTCCGTCATCGGTCAATTCGAGGTAGTAACGGAAAATATTCTTCGAACTGCCGCGTACGCACTCGTAAACGAGCGAAAGGTTTTTCACTTCCGGCGCATCGACGGCGGCGGCCGGTTCGGATGATAAAAAGACCTGTGTCGCCACCGCGAGCACCATCAGTACGAGCAGCACCGTAACCACCTGCAATACCCGGTGCATCAGGGTGGATTTTTTTTCGCCGTCCTTTTTTACACGCCCTTTTTTCTCCGGCTTGAATCCGAGATCGATCTCCTCTGTTTCAGATTCAGCGGTTTTAGAAGGGGTTTTATTTCCGCTTCCCGGCTTAATATGGATCACTCGGAATGCCGTGTCGCCGACTTCCACCAGTTCGCCGACGGCCAGCTGGTGTTCGTCCACCGGAATACCGCCCACGGTCGTCTTTTCCTGGGCACTGAAATCGGTGACCCAGAGGGTGTCGTCCGATTTAAAAAAGAAGCGACCCTGAAAGAGCATGACCTTCGGATCGGCGAGCACGAAATCGTTCGCCGGCGAGCGCCCGAATTTCATCCCTCCCGAAGGCACGGCAATTTCTTTGCCGACGTCTTTGCCTTTTTCAATGATTAAATGCATGTGTTCAACCTATCTTTAAAATCCGCCGCGGATCCACATCTGAAGGATCACCGGACCGAGCAGAATCAGGAAAACGGAGGGGAAAATAAACGCCATTAACGGAAATAGCAATTTAACAGGCGCTTCGTTCCCCATCTTTTCCGCGCGCTGAAAGCGTTTCACCCGGATCTGGTCGGCCTGTACACGGAGCGCGTGCGCAATCCCGGAACCCAGCTCGTCCGCCTGAATCAGCGCATTGGTGACGGCGCGGATATCGACGTGATCAACCCGCGCGGACATATTTTTCAGCGCCTCTTTGCGCGTACGGCCCACCTGTATTTCGCGGAACACCCGGATCAGTTCTTCGCCGAGCGGGTCAATTTCGCGGTGGGAAATAATGCGCTGAATTCCGCTCATAAAATCAAGGCCGGATTCAACCGCAAGCGTCAGCAGATCGAGCACGAACGGCAGCGCGCGTTCGATGCTTTTATGCCGCTTCCGGATTGAACGGGCCAGCCAGCTGTCGGGCAGAAAACCGAAGGCGACCAGAATAACGGCATAAATAACAAACTGCCCTTCCTGAAAAGCGCGGCCAATGTTGTCGGGCATATAAGGGAAACACAAATACATCAGCAGACAGAAGAGCAATCCCGGCCCCGCCGGCATCAGCAGGCGCAGTGCGATCACTTCGTGCGGTTTGACCAGCCCTTCAAAACCGGCGGAAACAATTTTCCGTCCGAGCCGTTCGCGCGTCTCTTCAAACGCGTCCAGTCCGGTGATAAACTTCGGGATAAAAAGACAGAACGGCAGCACCATCCGGATCGTCAGCGGCAGACTGCGTTCCGACCGGCGGCCATCCGCCAGCGTCACATAGGTCACATGCCGCACCGCCCGGCCCAGCCCGATGAAAATCACCAGTATGGCGAGAAAGAGCAGACTGCTGGTTATTAGAAGCATCACATCCATAATCGGTCACACATCAATATTTACGATCCGGCGAATAAACACAAAACCCAGAATTTCGAGGATAAAAATCAGACACAGAATAATAATTCCGGCCATCGACCGCACAAACATCAGCATCATCTGCGGGTCGAGGAAATAGAGGACGATGCCCATAATCAGCGGCATTAAACCGACCACGCGGCCCTGAATACGGCCCTGCGCCGTCAGCGATTCAATCTTCCCTTCAATCGTACGGCGTTCCCGGATCGTGTCTGCAATCCGCTCAAAAACCTCGGTCAGATTACCGCCGGTCTGCCGGGCGATTTCGATCGACTGAATCATCAGCGTCAGATCGTCGCTGCCAACCCTTCGTTCCATATCGGACAGTGCGTTTTCAAATGTCACCCCGACGCGGAGCTGCTGGAGAAACATGCCGAATTCCTGTGCAATCGGGTTTTCGCCTTCCTGCACAATGGTTTCGAACGCCTGCTGAATACTGAAACCGGCTTTCAGCGCATTACTCATCCCGTCGAGTGCATTGGCCAATTGCGCATTGAACCGTTCCACCCGTCGTTTGCGCAGAATCTTAATAACGAGCTGCGGCAGGGTGTAAATCACCGCACAGCCGATACCGCCGGCAATAACGCCCCGGACAATTCCCGTCAAACTGGTGAGGTTGCCGGAAACCATAAAGACCATCAGGAACACCACCAGCGCGGCAACGTGCATCAGGCGGAGAATTTTTTCCGGCGGAATAAACAGGAAGAGATCCTCAAACTGCCGGGCGGTATCCTTCGAATATTCGCCCGCATAGGTTTCTTCCGCTTCGCGCAGCGAGCCCAGCAAAGCAAACACCAACAGTCCGGCGCAAAGCGCAAACAGGGAAGGAACCACCCAGAACATGATTACCGGCCCCCTTTGCCGTTAAAAACGCTTCGGTCAAACTTGAGTCCGCGCAGGGCAAACTCTTCGATGAAAGTCGGGATGGCGCCGGTCGGACGCAGATACCCCTCTACCCGGCCGGACGCATCGAGCCCGGTCTGCACATATTCAAAAATATCCTGCAAGGTAATGGTGTCGCCTTCGAGGCCGGTCACTTCCGTGATCCGGCTGACTTTACGCGAACCGTCGCTGAAGCGTGCGATCTGGCAGATCATGTGAACCGCCGAACTGACCTGCTCGCGGATGGCCCGGACGGGCAGATCCATTCCGGCCATCAGCACCATCGTTTCGAGGCGGGCGAGCGTATCGCGCGGCGAATTGGAGTGAATGGTGGTGAGCGAGCCTTCGTGGCCGGTATTCATCGCCTGCAGCATATCGAGTGCTTCCGCGCCGCGGCACTCGCCCACGACAATCCGGTCGGGGCGCATACGCAGCGCATTTCGCACGAGGTCGCGGATGGTGACCGCGCCGCGCCCTTCAATATTCGCGGGCCGCGCTTCGAGCCGGACGATGTGGTTCTGCGTCAGCCGCAGTTCCGCCGCATCTTCAATGGTCAGAATCCGCTCGGTGGTCGGCAGGTAACTGGAAAGCACGTTCAACAGGGTTGTTTTGCCCGAACCGGTACCGCCCGAAACGAGAATATTTTTGCGGCTGACCACGCAGGCCTGCAGGAAATCAGCGATCTCGCGGGTCAATGTTCCGAAACCGATGAGATCCTCCACCAGAAACGGTTCCTTCGAAAATTTACGGATGGTGATGCACGGGCCGACCAGCGACAGCGGGTGAATAATGGCGTTCACGCGGGAACCGTCCGCAAGGCGGGCATCGACATAAGGCTGGCTTTCATCAATACGGCGGCCGATGGGCGAAACAATCCGCTCGATAATCAGGTTCACGGAGGCGTCGTTAATGAAACTGCAATGGGTCAGCTCCAGTTTGCCGGCGCGTTCGATATAAACCTGACTCGGGCCGTTCACCATAATTTCAGTGATCGTATCGTCCGCCAGCAGTTCTTCCAGCGGACCCAGTCCGACCGCTTCGTCGAAGATCTCTTTATTCAGCCGTTCGGGGTTAATTGAACGGGGAAGGCGGGCGCGGATTTCATCGATAATTTCATCGAGTGTTTTTCGGATTTTATCCTGCAGTTCACTCTCCTGAAACCGGCTCATACTGAGCCGCTTCAAATCCAGCCGCTCCACCAGTTCGCCGTGAATCTGCTGTTTGATCGCCTGCGATGTTGAAACATGCCGGGCCTGCGTACGCGGCTTGAAAACGTCTGCAACCGTTGCGGGAGCAGCAGCCGGATAACCGCTTTCGTTTACCAGTTCAATGCTGTAGTTTCCGATGTGAATGGAGTTGCCGGAAAAAACCTGCTTCCGGGCATCAATCTGCTGTCCGTTGACAAACACCCCCGCGCCGGTCAGATCTTCAATATAGGACTCATCGTCCATCAGCGTCAGCACAGCATGCGCCTCTTCCACGCTGCCGTCGTTGAGCACCACCCGGCAGGAGGCATCCGACCCGATCAGGTACACCCCGTTGGCGGCTTCAAGGATCACCGCATCGCGCTGCGGATGGGTTATCTGTAAGGTTAAATGATTCATCGTGTTAAAGGTTGAGTTCGATGTCTTTCTGGCGCGAGGCATTCAGCTCCTGCAGCACCGATTCAATATAGTCAAAATTGACCGACGGAAGCTCGGTTTCCGAATTGCGGTCTTCCGGATTGCGCAGGGTCAAATAGAGCTGTCCGCGCGTCTGCTGCGCAAAAATCAGAACTTCCGCTTCGCGCGGCGTAACGGAAAAAGTGACGGTGCTGTATCCGGCCTGCCGGCCGCCGCGTTCCTGTCCGGCAACCTGCGAACCGGTTGCAATCACGGTGACATTCTGCATCAGCGTCAACGTGGTGGATTCAACCTGCTGCGGGTTGGTCGGAGACGGGAAGGTGAAGGTGCCGAGAATATCGACGTGGTCGTTCGGCTGAATCAATCCGCTGACCGCCTGCGCCCCGGCAATGGAGAGCGAAACCGCGCGCTTGCCTTTTTCAACCACGTTTGAAAGGCCGTCTTTAGCGAGGCGCGGCATATCGACGTGAGACCACAACACGGGATCTCTTGCCCGAACGGAATACTTCAGTTTTTTCCCCAGAATCAAATCAACATCTTCTTCATAAAAAACATTCTGGCCGACGTTCGCTTTAAACACCTCAACAAAGCCCAAATCTTCGGCAGTTAATATCGTCGCGGCAGGAAGGTCGCGTTTGGCGCCAATAACCTTCACCTTCTCCGCCCCTTTATAAAGCGCCGCCTTTTCGCCCTGCAGGTATTTAAAGTTCAGCACGAATGCGATCGCCGCAATCAGCACCGCCACCGCCATGATTAATTTATTCTTCATAAAAACCTCTCTAGTTTTAAACGAATATCAGAGCCCGCCGCCTTTAACAAGTAAAGTAACGCGGTTGGCCATGCCCGGATTACCGGACGTCATCACACAGCAGATCCGCTCGTTCTTCTGGTACATCGCCATACTGCCGACCGACACGCCGTCGAGCCGCGGCGGCAGCACCAAAGACCATCCGTCATTCGCGAGCACATCGGCATAAAACTGCTGAACCGATTCAACCGCATCCTCCGTCAGCAGGGTTTTACAAACGGTTCCCGTTTTTTCATTGGAAACCGTTTCCCCGTCCCGCGCCCGCGGATACACCGGCACCGGAAAATCACCCGAAGAAGCGTTCTTTTTTCCATCGGGGTAAAACAGGAAAATCAGCTGATTGGGCCGCGTTTCGGGAGAGAGCACCAGAATGCGCGCCGTTTTATCCTCCCATTTGGCGACGCCCCGCGCACCGTCTTTTGACGGAACCAGCGAAATCGCCGCCCCCTGCGCCTCAAAACAGTCTTTCAGCTGCTGCAGAACCGGTTCATTAAAACGGGCGGAATAGAGCTCCAATTCATTCCGTTCGCCGTTAATCTGCATTGTCGTCCGATAAGCAAATTCCCACGGCAGGCCGGAAACATTCAACCGGCCCTTCGGCACATTAAACGCGCGGAACACGCTTCCGTGCACCGCCGCCCCGATCAGCAGCAGCGCAACCGCAATTCCGGCTATGCGTTTAATTTTCATAATTCAACATTCAGTTTATCCCACGCCGGCATCCAGCCATATCGCTCCAGCAGTAGCGTGTCTTTTTTGATGATTTTACGCAGAAACGGCACCACCTCCACCTCCTGCGCGTCGTAGGCGTGGAACATCTGAAAACTTTCCGAGAGCACGGAAAAGGAGGAATCGGACAGGCGGTAGTAATAATCAATCAGCTCATAGTCCCATAAATAATTTTTCAACGAGGCATAATCGACCATGTGAAGAAACCCCTGCCCTTCGGTATAAAAGCTGTCATCACCCGGAACCACTTTATCGTCGCCTGTATAAATTTTTTCATCGGGGCCGATATCGGTCTGTTCCGTGAAAATATACTCACCGGTATAATCGGCATTCGGATACGAAACCTGATAGGCGAGTTCCGCGCGGACGTTTGAATAGGCCTCAAACGTACGGCCCGAAAGCAGCGCCGCCTGCTGCAGGCCGATAATCAGCAGCATAATGCAAACCAGCCCAACCAGAAATTCCATCATCGCCTGCCCGGATTTGGTTTTTTGGTTCGCGATGAGCTGGGTAGGGACGGTTCGACGAACCGTCCGCGGCGCGTTCATCGAACGCGCCCTACCATAAAAACATCCGCCATTGACAGCCTGTAAATTACGACCCACCGGACGCACCTCCCCCGGCATCTTCCCAGATCATGTCATCCTCAAGTTCCGGTTCGCAGGGATTATTCTGCTCATCTCGGTAAGCCCGTTCCAGCCACTCGAGCCCTTCGCGCTTATTCAGCACCTCCCATTCGGCCAGCAGGCGGCAATAGCGGCACTCCGGATCGCCCGCTTCCGGCCCGCCCGCTAAATAGGCCTCCAGATGCTTCGTGATATGCTCGTAAAATTCGCCGCTTAAAACCCGGTCGCCGATATCCGAATGGATCAGCCGGACATCCTGAAAAACCGGCAGCACAAATCCGAAATAATGAGGAGGAACCAGCACCCCGGGGCCTCCGGTGCTCAGATCAATAAAACCGAACGGCTTGGCCTTCGCCTTATAGGAAAGGTCGATTTTTGTGTTATCCGACGATGAAAGAATTCCCCGATGCACCGGCGCGGAAATACAGACCCCGGCCTCGGCTCCCAAATAGTTGTAATGATCCTTTACCCGCTCCCGAAACGGAAACCGGTCGCTCCCCTGCCGGTATCCCAGATCTTCATACCGCGCCAGACGCGGCCACGAATCACTCCACGAATCCTGTTTAAATGCGTGCCACAGCACACCAGACGTGGTCAGCATGGG
>QKFE01000120.1 GCA_003252225.1 Kiritimatiellales bacterium
AGGAACTTCCTGTTAACCAATAACTAATAACCGATAACCGGAATGGCTGCGCCATTCCTCTTTAAAGGGTGGGGAACCTATTTGATTTGAAATCCAAACGCAAGCCGCTATTGTCCGCCACTCACGCAGGCGGAAAGGGCGGAATATGTGGATTTGGCTGGGATTGGTTTCGATGCTTTTGCTGGGGTTTTACGACCTGAGCAAAAAACATGCGCTGACCGGAAATGCCGTGCTGCCGACGCTGTTTTTCTCCAATCTGGCGGGGATCTGTCTGACGGTTCCGGTGATTATCGCCTCCTTTATTTTTCCGGATTTAATGAATTCGGCCGGACTTTACGTTGAGCCGCTTTCGGGGCGGGAACACGGTTTGCTGATGCTGAAATCGCTGATTGTCGGGACGTCGTGGGTCTGCGCCTTTTTTGCGATGAAACACCTGCCGATTTCGATTGTTTCTCCGATCCGCGCTTCGGGGCCGATGTGGACGCTGGCGGGGGCCGTATTTCTTTTTCACGAAATGCCGTCGCCTTTACAGTGGGTGGGAATGGCGCTGATTTTTACGGGCTATTTCGGCTTTTCCATTTTGGGCCGGGAGGAGGGGATTCACTTTCACCGCAGTAAATGGATCTACCTGATTTTCGCGGCGACGCTGATCGGAACGTGCAGCACGCTGATGGATAAATGGCTGATCCAGCGGCAGGATTTCGCGGTTATGCAGGTGGTCTGCTGGTATTCGGTTTATCTCTTCGTTTTCTTTGCCCTGATTAACGGCCTGATCTGGTGGCCGAACCGAAAGAAAACAACCCCGTTTAAATGGCGGTGGACGGTTCCGATGATCGGTCTTCTGCTGGTGCTTTCCGACTTCGCCTATTTCAAAGCCCTCGCGCAGCCGGAAGCACTGATCGTAATTCTTTCCGTCCTGCGCCGCTGTTCGGTGCTGGTCGGATTCTTTGTCGGCGCGGTACTTTTCAAAGAGGTCAACAAACGCAAAAAGAGCTGGGTATTGCTGGGAATTATGATCGGTGTGCTTTTAATTATTTTGTCGGGTTAGTTGTTAAGCTTTTAGGTCTGTGTTATGAGGACAATATGAATCACTTGCGGGAAATCATAATTGCGCTTGCTGATGCTGAAGTTGATTTTGTAATTGCCGGCGGAGTCGCCTGTGTATTGCACGGTGTTGAACGGTTTACGTTGGATCTGGATGTATCCGTCAGCTTGACTACTGAGAACCTTGATCGCTTTATCGGCACAATGAAGCAGCAAGGATTGGTTCCCAGGGTTCCTGTTCCTCCCGAGTCTCTGCTTGATCCTGATTTCAGGGCAATGGTCGTCGATGAAAAGAACGCGTTGGTTTTTACATTCATCGACCTAAATGATCCCCGCAAACATGTGGACATGTTTCTTACTGACGACCTGTCGTTTGAGGCCATTGGTAAAGGATGTGAAACAATTGATCTGGAAGGCCGATTGGTGAAAATTGCATCTGCTTCAAAATTACTGGAAATGAAGGAGTCGATTGATCCTCCCCGCGATAAAGATCGGATTGATATCAGTTTTTTAAAAAGGCTGCTGAGTTATGGATGATGCGATTCGAAAAATTATAAATACGACAACGTCTGCTGATTTTGACGGGCATTCGGAGTTTGCAAAAATGACCCCCGATCAACGCTTGTCATGGCTTGATGCCGCAAATGCGGCCTATCTCGATTTTTATGCATTGGCAAAACCGGAGTTAAGGGCGGTTGCTGAAGAATCACCTGAATATAAAACGTCCGGAGAATGAAGGTTGTTTTAAAACATGCGGGGCGGTGGCTGCATTTCCAGTGCCCGGAAAGGGTGCTGAAAGCGGAGCGGATTGAGGAGGTTCTGCCGCTATTGGCCGAAGCGGAAACATCCGGTCTTTTTGCAGCGGGTTTTATTTCCTACGAAGCGGCGCCGGCGTTTGATTCAGCACTGAAAACGCATGACGGCGGCGATTTCCCCCTTATTTATATCGGGCTGTTTCATGCACCGGAAGTTCTCGACAGTATTGAGCAACACAAAAGTGGAGGGCGAGGCTCTGTCCGAGCCACAGGCGGAATCGGCTCGGATAAAACCTCGCCCTCCACTTTTTCCATTGGCGAACTGGAACCATCGGTCACCAAAGATGAATTCACAAAGGCGATCGGCGAAATTAAAGAACGGATTGCCGAGGGCGCGACCTATCAGGTGAATTATACGTATCGATTGAACGCTGATTTTTCGGGCGATGCGTGGGCGTTTTTCTGGGAACTGGTGAAGGGGCAGAAAACGGAATATGCCGCCTTTATTGAAACGGATGATTTTGCGGTCTGTTCCGCATCGCCCGAGCTGTTTTTCAGTTACAGCAACGGGGTGGTTACCTCGCGCCCGATGAAAGGGACGGCGAAACGCGGACGTACGTTTGCCGAAGACTGGAAACAGGCGGAAGCATTGCGCGAATCGGAAAAAGACCGGGCGGAAAATATCATGATTGTCGATATGATCCGCAACGATATCGGGCGAATTGCCGAACCGGGCAGTGTCGAAACCCTCAGCACATTCGATGTCGAAAAATACCCGACCGTTTGGCAGATGACTTCTACTGTGAAAGGGAACGTAGACGCGACGCCCTCGTCGCGTTCCTCTCCGCATCGGCAACGCGACGGGGGCGTCGCGTCTACGATCTTCAGTGCATTGTTTCCGTGTGCGTCGATTACGGGCGCGCCGAAGGCGAAAACGATGGAGATCATCCGCGAACTGGAGCAGTCGCCGCGCAAAATTTATACGGGCGCAATCGGGTTTTTAACGCCGCAGGGCGAGGCCTGTTTTAACGTCGCAATCCGCACCGCGCTGGTTGAGTGGATGGGGAGAAAGGGGGCCGGGGGAAAGAGGGGAAGGCTCGAATTCGGCGTCGGCGGCGGGATCGTCTGGGATTCGGATGCGGATGCCGAATATGACGAAACACGGATCAAAGCGCGTGTGCTGACGCAGCCGCGTCCGGAGTTTAAACTGCTCGAAACCATGCTGTGGGAGCCGGATAGCGGGATATTTCTGCTGGATGAACATCTGCAGCGGCTGGCGAAATCAGCGGCCTATTTTGATATTCCGGTGGATATGCACGCCGTTCGGCAGGCGTTGGTTGATTTTGATCACACCTGCGCAGGTGTGATAGTGCGCGTCCGGCTGCTGGTTTCAAGAGACGGGAATCCGGAAATACAGACGTTCCCGATTGAAGCGGGTAGGGCGCTTTCGATGAAAGCGCCGCGGACGGATCATCGATCCGTCCCTACCTTGCGCGTGACAATCGCTAAAATACCGGTCGATTCGCAGGATATTTTTCTGTTCCACAAAACAACGCACCGGGCGGTTTACGAAAAGGCGAAGATCGAAGGGTTTGATGACGTAATTCTGTGGAACGAAAAGGGCGAAGTGACGGAAAGCACCATTGCGAATGTGGTGATCCGCAAAAACGGGAAGCTGATTACTCCGCCGGTCGAATGCGGTCTGCTGGCCGGAACATTTCGCGAAATGCTGTTGAAATCGGGCGAGGTTGAAGAGGGGATTATTTCGGTCGATGAGTTGAAAACGGCGGAAGAGGTTTTTCTGGTCAATTCGGTTCGGAAGTGGCAAAAGGCTGTTGTTGAACAGCGGGAGAGCGGAGATGAAAGTTCTGGTTGATTTAACGATTGTTCCGATCGGCGTCGGCGTGTCGCTTTCAAATTATGTGGCGGCGTGCGAAAAGGTGCTCAACCGGCCCGGGCTGAAAATACAGCTCCATGCGAACGGAACCAATATCGAGGGCGAATGGGACGATGTTTTCGCCGCCGTTAAAGCGTGCCACGAACGGGTACACGAAATGGGTGCGCCGAGAATCCACTCCAATATTAAGCTGGGAACACGGACCGACCGGGAGCAGTCGCTTGAAGACAAGGTCAACAGCGTGGAGGCGAAACGTTCTTAGCCTCAGCCCGGGATGGGCGTCCGTTTTGTTCCGATGGTGCCGGGCGGTTCGGAGTAACGCAAAATGGATTGGCCGATGTGTTCCGTTCGGCTATTCTCAACGCATTTCCACGGCGCTGTGTCAAAGAAAGCTGAGGCGCTTAGACAAGGGAGGACAGATGAAGTTCGACATGAAAATCTTGCTGTTGGGGTCGTTGTTTGCGGCGGGAGTGTCTTTGGCGGTGGATAATCCGATCGGTGTGCGGCTGGGCGGGGCGCTTGTTCAGCATAATG
>QKFE01000117.1 GCA_003252225.1 Kiritimatiellales bacterium
GCTGAATGGCTTCGGCAATGCTCATGTGGGCTTTGTGGGTGTTGTAAAGCAGTTCCACTTTCGGGAATCCTTTGCCGTCGGGATATCCGGCTTCGGCCAGTAACTCGCGGGCCTTTTCCGGGTTGAATTTCACCTTGGCGCGGGAGGTGTATCCGGCGGTGCCCGGCGGCGTGAGGGTATAGGCCGCCGGTTCGCCGGCTTTGCAGACATAGCTGACGATCTTTTCGCGGTCGAGAGCCATCGAAAAGGCTTTGCGGACGCGGGGATCGTTGAACGGCGGCTTGGTGGTATTGAATTCGTAGAAATAGGTTCCAAGCCAATCGTCGAGCCGGATTTCATCGGGGTGGTTTTCAATATAGAATTTGACGCGGTCCGGCGGGGTTTCTTTGGTGATATGCAGCTGGCCGGTCCGGAAGGCGCGTTCTTCGGCGGCGATGTCTTCAATCGGATAAAAGTGGATTTCGTTGAGTTTCACGTTTTCCGCATCCCAGTAATACGGGTTGCGCACGGTTTTCACTTTTCGGTTGGTTTGCCAGGATTCGAGCATAAACGGCCCGTTGCTGACGAGGTTTCCGGTATGGGTCCATTTGGTGTTGCGCTGGTCGATTTCGCCGAATTTCAGGATGGTCGCTTTGTGTACCGGATAGGCCGAGCGGTCGCGGATCAGGCGAAGGAAATAGGGGGTCGGGGCGTTGAGGGTAAACTGGAGGGTATGGTCGTCCAGCGCCTTGACGCCGACTTGCGAAAAATCGGTTATTTCCCCTTTGGTGTAAGCCTCTGCATTTTTGATGACATAGTGCATGTAGGCATACTGAGCTGAAAGGGCCGGGGAAAAGAGGCGCTGATAGGAAAAAACAAAGTCGTGCGCCGTCAACGGATCGCCGTTCGACCATTTCGCATTCTTTCTGATGTGAAAGGTATAGACGGTGCCATCGGCCGAAATATCCCAGCTTTCCGCTGCACCGGGATAGGGGTCGGTGTTGTCCGGATGCCAGGCCACGAGGCCTTCGAACAAGGCGTCCTGAATTCGGGATTCCACTCCGCCGGTCGTCGTTTGCGGATCAAGATCCTGCGGTTCGGAGCCGGCATTTATGTGGAGGATCTGTTCGCGGTTTCCGATTTCGACCGGTGTTTCGCGTTTGGAACAACCGGCTAAAATAAGGGCGGGAAATAGGAGGGGAAATACGATTTTACGGTTCACGCGTTTTCCTTTGATTAGTTCGTTGAATCGCTGTTCAGCCAGTTTGCAAAGGGCTCGAAGCTGTAAGGGCGGCCGAGGAATCCTTCGACCAAATCTTTGGCGTCTTTTGATCCGCCGGGAGCGAGAATATTTTTACGGTAATCGGCCGCGACTTTTTTATCCATCATATCGGCTTCAAACCGGCTGAAAAGATCCTTGGCAATCACCTGCGACCACATGTAGGTGCAGTACATCGCCGAGTAGCCGTAAAGATGCCCGAAATTGGCATACATGTGCGTATCCGGAACAGGCTTGAACATCGAATATTTTTCCTGCAGCGAATCCATTGTTTTGGAAAGGTCGATGTTTGCCGGATTCTGGTCGTAGATGGTGATCGATGTGGCGGCATAAAACATTTGATGGGTGGTGAACAGGCCGTTGCCGAACTCTTTTGCGGCCACCATTTTTTCAACCAGTTCGGGCGGGATGGTTTTACCCTCTTTGTTTTTGGCGAGCATTTTGAGGGTGTTTGCATTCCAGACCCACTCTTCGAGCATTTGCGACGGGGCTTCGACAAAATCGAGCTCGGTGGAAATGCCGGAGAACCTGATCCACTGCTGATTGCCGGAAAAGAGGTGATGCAGAAGATGCCCGAATTCGTGCAGGAAGGTTTCGACCTGCGCGTGTTCCATTAAAGCGGAGTCGTCGCCTTTTCCGGGGAAATTGCAGACGAGCGCGGAAACCGGGAGCTGTTTTCCGGCGATTCCGCCCTGTATTCCGAAATGCGCGGCGTGTTTGTATTTATTTTCGCGCGGATGCAGGTCGAGATAAAACCGACCGATCACTTTATCGCCATCGAGCAGTTCATAAGCCGTTACGTCGGGGTCCCAAACCTCGGTGTCCCACGGGCGGAACGTAACGCCGTACAGCGCGGTGGTTAAATCAAAAATACCGTCGCGAACCACGCCGAACTGGAAATAGCTGCGGATCGCTTTGGCATCGACCTCAAACTGCTCTTTGCGGATCAACTCTTCGAGATAGGTTTTCTGCCAGTCGCCGACGGCGGTGGCTTTGGGGTCAATTTGCTGAAGGCGTTTCAACAGCACCTGATATTCTTTTTCCGCGCGCGGCCGGGCAATGGCTGAAACTTCGTCGATAAAATTCCGGACGGTTTTTACATTTTTAACCATCTTTGTTTCGGTCTCGAAATCTGCGTAGTTTTTATATCCAACCAGATTGGCCAGTTCGTAGCGTTTAATGAGGATCTCTTTCAGCACGTCGCCATTGGTCGGATAGGCGCGATTTTTAAATTCGATATAGAGCTTTTTACGCAGCTCGTCGTTTTCGGCATAGCGGCTGAAAGGGATGTAATCGGGATAATCGGTGGTAATCGTGATGGTGCCGTTTGTGTCAGGGAGGTGCGCCGCGATATAATCTTCCGGCAAACCGGCGAGGTCGTTGGTGGAAGAAAGGGTAATGCTGCGGACATCCTGCCGGGTGTTCAGTGAAAACTGCTGTCCGAGTTCAGTGAGCTCTTCGTTCAGTTTTTTGATGCGGTTGCGTACCTCTTCCGGCTGATCAACCCCGCTGCGGCGGAAATCGCGGAGCATGTGCTTGTGGTAGCGTTTGGTCTGTTCGTCGGTCGCCGAAACATCGACCTTTTTAACGGCCTCAAACAACGGGCGGGAGAGGCTGATTTCGTTGTAGAGTTTCGTCAGTTCCTTCTCCTGATTTTCGGCAACGTCACGGATTTCCTGATTTGGGTGCACGTTATAAAAAAGAGAGGCTTTACCCCCCGTTTTTTCCAAAAGGGCTTCCATTTCGTTCAGTGGTTTCAGCACTGTTTCAACGGTTTTTTCGCCATCAAGCGATTCGAGACTGCGGAAAATCGCCGTCGCTTTCGCCAGTTCCTCTTCGCAACTTTTTTTATAGGCAGCGAGGTCATTTTCCACCTGCGCAAAACCTGTGAAAGCGGTCATTGCGACCACGGTTAATATTGAAATAAATCTCATTCGACCCTCACATTTCAGACGTCTGACTTTAATATTAGCCGTATTGTTCAGATAAAAATGCCGGGAGTCAAGTTAGCGGGTAATACAGGATAAGGAAGAAATAATTCACCCCATTAGTAAAATGCGCATATAAGCCGAGTAATTGCGTGAATTACGTATTCACAACGGGCGGTATTTCGCTAAGGTATTCGCCGCTTTTTACGGAGTCTCAGCCGAACCTGCGGTTTCGCCGAGACAGTTATCGGGGATTGGTTATCAGTTAAAAGGAAACGCAGGTACTGATATCCACACTCCTGATAACCAATAACAAATAACTTGAAACTGAAATTGCAAAACTCTTGAGTTTTTCAATTTCTTCAATGGAGAGACAAATGGCGAAAATTGAACTGAAACCGGCCGATGCGTGCCGATATGATATTTTGTCGTTGGGCGAAGTGATGATGCGGCTCGATCCCGGCGAAGGGCGTATTCGAACCGCCCGCGAATTCCGTGCATGGGAAGGCGGCGGGGAATATAACGTGGCGCGCGGACTGCGCCGCTGTTTCGGGCAGCGGGCGGCAGTTGCGACTGCCTTCGCGAAAAATGAGGTCGGTCTGCTGATGGAAGATTTTATCCTACAGGGCGGCGTCGATACTTCGCTGATCAAATGGGTCAATTACGACGGCATCGGCCGTTCCGTTCGAAACGGGCTGAATTTCACCGAACGCGGTTTTGGCATTCGCGGCGCGGTCGGCTGCTCGGATCGCGGCAATACGGCGGCTTCGCAGCTGAAAGTGGGCGATATCGATTGGGACTATATTTTCGGCACCCTGGGCGTTCGCTGGTTCCATACCGGCGGTATTTTTGCGGCGCTTTCGGAAACGACCGGACCGGTCGTGATTGAAGCCGCAAAAACCGCGAAAAAATACGGTACCATCGTTTCCTACGATTTGAACTATCGCCCCTCGCTTTGGAAGGGTTTCGGCGGCCTTGAAAAATGCCAGGAAATTAACCGCGAAATCGCGAAATATGTCGACGTAATGATCGGCAACGAAGAGGACTTCACCGCCTGCCTCGGATTTGAGGTGGAAGGCGCGGACGAAAATCTGACCGATCTCGAAGTGGATGCTTTCAAAAAAATGATCACCAAAGCGGTGGCCGAGTTCCCGAACTTTAAAGCCACGGCCACCACGATGCGCGGCGTAAAAACCGCCACTGTTAATGACTGGGGCGCGATGTGCTGGGTCGATGGCGAATTTTATCTTTCCACCCATCGCCCCGATCTCGAAATTATGGATCGCGTCGGCGGCGGCGACAGTTTCGCTTCGGGCTTCATTTACGGGCTGATGGTGCTCGAAGATGCCGCGAAAGCCATTGAATATGGCGCAGCCCACGGCGCATTGGCGATGACGACGCCGGGCGACACCACGATGGCGTCGCTGGCGGAAGTGGAAAAACTGGTTGCCGGTGCCGGCGCCCGCGTCGACCGTTAAAAAATGTGATCCACAGATTTCACGGATTACTCAGATTTACGAAAGGAAATCCTCTGATCTGAGTAATCTGTGGATAAATAAACGGAGATAAAAGAATGTTAGAAGAACTGTTAAAACGGCCGATTATGCCGGTGATTGTAATTGATGATGCAAACGACGCGGAGCCTTTGGCGGAAGCACTGCTGGCGGGCGGAATGGATGTGATTGAAGTGACCTGCCGTACGGCGGCCGCACCGGAAGCATTGGCCCGCATTAAAAAAGCATTCCCCGAAATGATGGTGGGCGCGGGTACGGTGGTAACGCCGGATCAGGCGAAAATGTGCATCGATATCGGCGTGAGTTTCGGGCTGGCTCCGGGGCTGAATCCGGATACGGTGGAATATTTTCAGGAAAACAACACCCTGTTTATTCCCGGCATTATGACCGCCTCCGAAATCGAGGCCGGTTTGGCGATGGGCTGCAACATGCTGAAGTTTTTCCCGGCGGGCGCGGCGGGCGGCGTGAATATGCTGAAAAACCTGTCGGCACCCTATGCTTCATTAGGGGTTAAATTCTGCCCGACCGGCGGACTGAGTTTGGATAACATGAACGATTATCTGTCCATGTCGGTCGTCAGCGCCATCGGCGGATCGTGGCTTGCCACGAAACAGCAGATTGCTGACAAAGAGTGGAGCACCATTACCCGGCAGGTGAAAGAGGCTTTGGCCAAAGCCGCCGAAGTTTTGTAAGCCAACAGGTAGGGCGGTTTCGATGAAACCGCCGCGGACAGATCATCGATCTGTCCCTACCCTTATTCAAATGCGGTTTTGAAGGCTTCAAATGCCGTGCGCAGATCGCCGAGTTCCTGTTTGAGCTCGGCGACTTCTTTTTCAAGGGCTTCGATGCGTTCATGCCGACTGAGGCCGGAGGTCTGCTGGGGCTCAGCGGGGGCATATTGAATCACCGGTTCGGCCGGAATTTCCGGTTCTCCGCCGAAAAGGTGCGCCCAGCGGCGTTCGCGTTTGCCCGGTTCCATCGGAAGCTGGACGACAAACGGCCCGCCTTCGTGGGCTTCGAGGCTGTATAAAATGGATTCCACTTCGCCGGAATCGGTCAGGGTGTGCAGGCGGTTTGCGTGGGAACGCAAATCGCCGGGAGTTTGCGGTCCGCGGACAAAGAGCTCGCAGAGGATGGCCATTTTGGAGAGGGAAAATCCCCAGTGTTCCTGCATGTTGTGTTTATATTTCGGTACACGGCTGCCGGAGGAGGTGACTTCGATGGCCAGTTTGAATTCGGTACGCAGGGCGTAAAGCGCGGCCTCAACGGTGGAGGTTTCGAGCTCCATGACCGGATAGCGGTTGGATTTCTGGTTGCAGGCGTTTACCAGTGCGTTGAGGGTGAGGGGATAATATTCGGGGGTGGCCATTTCTTTTTCAATCAGGCATCCGAGCACCCGTAATTCAATTGGAGAGAGTAACATGTTCATCGCGGTTCCCTTTGGTTTTATCTGGGTGTACTTATAAATATTTTCTCTTCTTCGTGTCCAGAAATGAGCTTTGAAAGCTTTCTGCGATGGCTCGTTTGATAATTCGGTTGAACCGGTGGGTGAAAACGGTTTCTATTCCCCCGTTCACACGCAACCCTGTATTTGGAGAGAGATGGATTTATTACCTTTAACAATAGCGCTGGACGCCAAACTGGTTTGTGCGCCGCCCGGCTGGGAAAAAATCAATATTGAAACCGTGTTCGCATCGGATCTGATGAGCGATGTGCTGATGAGTGACCGCGACGAACTGCTGCTGATTACCTCCCTGTCAACAGAACAGTCCATTCGCTCGGCCGGAATTGTCGGTTCCGAAGCCGTCGTGATTGCGAACAATAAAACGGTGACGGAAGGAATGATTGCGTTGGCCAAAGAGCAGGATATCGCTCTGTTTTGCACCCGGTTTCCGAAATATGAATCCTGCGTCCGTCTCGGGCGCGTACTGGAGCGCTGATGAGTACCGGGCAGAAAGAACCGCTACAGTCATCGCTTCGGGTGCAGGAGCTGATTTACGGCCTGCGCATTTCCGCCGTGATGACCAGCAAGGTTTTCGCCGTATCCCGCAACTGCACGATGCGCGATGTGCGGACCATCATGAAAAACAACTCCATCTCCGGGGTGCCGGTGGTGGACAGTAAACGGGTCGTCGGTATTGTGACGATGAATGACCTGATGAATGCGCTGGAAAAGGGCGCGATGGATGACTGCGTCACCAAATGGATGGTCGGTGAAGTGCAGACGCTGGCCGAAGATATGCCGCTCTCCTTTGCCATATCGGCTTTCGGTAAGTTTTCGTTCCGCCAGTTTCCGGTGGTGAATAAAAAGAACGAACTGGTCGGTATTCTGACGTTCCGGAACATCAACCACGCCCTGATCCGCGAACTCTCCCGGCAGCTGCGCGAAATGGAACAGCAGCACGAACATCCGCCGGAACCCGAGTCGCTCAATCTCGTGAAAGTTTACCAGCTTCACCGTTATGATTTTGAAAACGGCGGAAAGGCTTCGAGTGAAATCAAGCGGTTTTTAAAGGAGCGGAATATCCCCCCGAAAACTGTCCGCCGGGTGGCCGTTGCCAGCTATGAACTGGAAATCAATCTGGTGGCCCATTCCATCGGAGGAATGCTCGGTTTTGACATCAACGAAGAGCGCGTCAAAATTTCATCGCACGACCGCGGCCCCGGAATTGCCGATATTGACGAAGCAATGACCGAAGGCTTTTCAACCGCAAACGAGTGGATCCGCTCACAGGGGTTCGGCGCCGGAATGGGGCTTCCGAATGTGAAGCGCGTTTCCGACGAATTCGCCATCGAGTCCGCCGTCGGAATGGGCACGATGGTACAGGCGGTTATTTACCTGAATCCGGAGACTAAAAATGAAAATCAGTGAACTTGAAACATTGGATGATTTCACCTGCCTACAGGACGAATATGAAGATGCGGAAATTTCAGCCGGCTACACCTCCGACCTGCTCAGCGATGTCATGGCGAACGCCGAAGACGGTTCCGTTTTGATTACTATTCAGGCGCATAAAAACACCGTGGCAGTCTCTTCACTGGCCGGTGTTTCCGCCATTATCATCTGCAATAACAGACCGGCTTCCGACGATATGCTTGCCGCCGCCGAAAAAGAAGGCATCGCGGTTTTTCAGACCGCCCGGAACCAGTTCCAGACCTCCGCATTAATTGCCCGGTATTTGGGTGAGTAGGGGGCGGAATGCTCTACCGGGCAGACTTTCACATTCACAGCTGTCTTTCTCCCTGTGCATCGCTGGAGATGTCGCCGGACGTTATCGTGAAAAGAGCGCAGGCCGTCGGGCTGAATGCCATTGCGCTGGCTGACCACAACTGCACCTTTAATCTGCCGGCGTTTGAGCGGGTTTGCAAAAAAGAGGGAATCGCCTGCCTTTACGGCATGGAAGTTACTTCGACTGAAGAAGCGCATATTCTCTGCCTTTTCGATCAGCTTGATGCCGCGATGGAGCTCGGTTCGCGCGTTTACGGCAGTCTGCCGGATATTTTAAATCAGCCCGATAAATTCGGCGACCAGCCGATTGTCGATGAACAGCAGGATATCCTCGGCTTTGCGGAAAAGTTTTTGATCAGTGCCTCCGGTTACACCGTTTCTGCGCTGGTCGGCGAAGTGCACGAACTCGGCGGACTGATTATTCCCGCGCATATCGACCGGCAGGTTTACGGCATTATTTCCCAGCTCGGCTTTCTCCCCGATGAAGCATTCGATGCCGTTGAACTGACCCCCCGCGGAAAACGGAAACAGGCGCAGCACTATCCCGTTGTCCGCAACTCCGACGCGCACCAGTTGAGCCATATCGGCCGCGCATTCACGGAGTTTGAAATCGAATCGCTCACCGTTGAAAATCTCCGCGCCGCCCTTTGGGCGTGATGGTTCTATAGATACGGCGGATAAATATCGGGATTTCTTTAACCACAAAAAACACAAGAAGTCACAAAACAGACGGTGCTGTTTTTGTGAATTTTCGTGCTTTTCGTGGCCATTCATTAAACACCATGAATTCACAGTATTTAATTGCCGGAGCAATAAGGGGGTAGGAAGTAGGTTAAGAGTAAGATTAGGATTGGGACGATGAAACAATACCGTCGTGCTCTTAATCTTACTCTTAATCCTTGCTCCTAATCATCTCTCAAACCCAGTCGGGGCGTTCGGCCTGCGTCGGACGCGGCGGGCCGACGCGGTTGCCTTCTTTGTTGAAATGTTTTCCGACCGGAACCTTTTTGAGGTTCTCCAGATTTTCAAACAGGAAGTCGTGCGAGGCTTTGTATTGGATGATTTTGCCGCGTTTATCGGTGACCGTAATCAAAAAGCCGCCGTATTTCGTTCCGCGAATCGGAGCGGTATGACTGATGGACTGCGTCTGCACTTTGACCGGTTGGCCGGAAAAACGGTGAGCGCGTCCGTTTGTCTCCGAAGGTACGAATGTGCTGACCTGCCGATCCAGCAGCACATGGTTGCATCCATCCACTTCGTCGCCGACAGCGAAAAATTCAACCGTTAATTCGTGGTTGTATTCACGTGCCGTTTTCTGCCTGATTTTTGCGCCGAACGTGTAATCAAAAATCCGCAGCGGCCGCTGATCGGCGTTAATATACGGACTCTGCTCCGGCAGCGGGCGCTGACTGCTCGTATTTGAAAAATCGAGTTCAAACACCGGCGGATTGGACAGATCGATAAAGTTTCGATCCGCGTCACACAAAAAACTGATCGGAATTTTGACCTGTTTTCCGTTGCGGTTTTTAAGCACGGCTTTATCGCCCATCACTGTAATCAGCTCTGCTTCCAGCGCTTCGCCGTCAACACGGCGCCACGGCCGCATACCGGACTCTTCAAAAAACCGGGCGGTGTTTTCATTATCGGTCGCCGAACTTTCCTGCGGGGCTGTTTTTGAAACCGCCACGGAAAAATCGCGGAATACCGGCCCATCGGTTACCGACGCATCGCCCGGATCCAAATCCCGGTGAATCGCCTCAACCAAATCCAGCGACGGTTCCTCCGTTTTGAAAATCGGCAGCTTCGGCCCGTGCCGGTACGGGTTTTCCGGATATTCAACTCCGTCCACTTCAACACAGAGCATCGAGCAGAAAACACCGCCCGGTGCTTCGCCAAGAATCACTTCCATCTCTTTCGGCTCGCCTGCTTTCAGTTCAATCCAGTCGCCGATCACCGACTGGTTGTTGCCCAGCGGATATTTCCGGCTGTCGGCCGAAGTGCTGCTCCAGATCGAAGACATCATCTGATCCGCAATCCCGTTTTGCCAGTTGGCAATCAGCACCACTTTGCCGTCAACCCGCACCGCCAGCACATCATCGCCCTGTCCCCAGAAACGGAACCGGATATCTTCGTGGTGCACCAGCTGGCCTTTGTAGTGCGCGACCCAGCAATAGCCGAGCGTATCGCCTTCGCCGAACGCTTCGGGCGCGATGGAGGATAAAACCGGCGGAACCGCGAAGGTTGTCGCATAAAGGGTTCTCGGCGACCGGTAAAATTTTGACAGCTTTGCCGTATTCCAGCCGTAGCGGACAAAGTCCTTCATAATATTGGCGTACGTTTCCGGATCCATCGGAATCGGGCTTCCGCTGCGGCTCCGTTTTAAATCATAAAACGTACCGACAAAATCGTTGCCGATACTGGTCGGATCCCCGATCCGCGGATCGATCGGCCCCCAATCCATCACGTCATTGAACAGGCTTAACTGGGCGGTCATATTGTCGCTAATCGTGTCGAATTCGGGCACAACAAATTGCTCAACTGTCCGATCCTGCCGTTTAATGGAGATCATATTCCGGCTGGGTTTCGGCGGGTTTTTCGGAACCTTCACCGGCGGGCGCGGAAATTTTATATCGGGTCTTTTAACAACAACCGGTTTAAACGGGGGCGGGGTTTCCGGGATAACGTGCTGAATCACAACCCAGGTTCCGGCCAAAAGAAATACGGCTCCGTGAAACGCAAGGCTGACGAGAAAACCGCCGGGCCTTCCATTGACAACGCCTTTGTATTTTTCAATCAGCTGTTTCATTTTGTGCCTCCTTTAGTTTTGACCTGCTTCAACATAACTTTTGATTGCATCGAGTCCGGCGACACTGCGGTAGTGACCGCTGCACAAGGTCGCCAGTTTTTTGAAACGCTCATCGGGCGAGCCGGAATCAGCGCGGAGAAACTGCACCACATTGAACGAAAATTCCTTCTGCGCCTTCCGGCCGGTTACGCCGCTTTTTTCCGCCGAATCCGTTGCAAATTTAAGGCGGGTTTCGATGAAGGCCTCGGCGAAATCGCGCGGTGAAAAATGGTACCATTCCGGAGTCGGCGGACGTTCGATGTCCGGAAAATAAATACCGTTATATTCCCACGGCGTGTCGCGGATCACACGCGGCGGCTGGCCGCGTTCCGCCCGTTTCTTGTTTTCGGCGGCGTGCAGTTTTTTGGCTTCGGCATAGCATTCCGTCCACTGTTTTCCGGCGGAGGTGGAATACCACTCATCCCCGATTTTTTCCTTTGCGATCCGCTGCAAACCCCACTCATTTGTGAAGAGGAAAACGGTATCCGCCTGCTGCTGCATCGAAAGCATTGACGCGAGGTAAAAGCGCTCCTGCCATTTGTAGCGCTCGTCGTCAAATTTTGCGATACGCAGATTATCCTCGCGCTGCGCGCCGCCCGGCCCCAGCGTTTTTACGCCGACATCTTTATCGCTCATGCCGGTTTTCGCCGTATTAAGCGGATCGAGCCATCCCTTTGCCGCCGCCGCATTTTCGGCTGTTGCGGAAACCATTTTCGGGAACAGCAGATAGGTTGCGCCGTTTTGATATACCGCCACATTGAACAGCGTCGCCGGGCCGAGTTCGCCCAGCACGCGGACCATTTCATCCTTAATGATCGTGTAGGCCGGAATACCGCCCATTTCGTCGTACATCATCTCCTCGCCGCAATCGAGAATCAGGAAAACCTTTTCGCCTTTCACCGGTATTTTAAACAGGTTGAGGTTCGGCATCGAAACACCGACCGGCCCGAGCCCGCCGCCGTTCGATCCTTTTGCGCCGCTGAAAAGACCGCTGATTCCCCGCATCGGCGGAAGCGAAAATTTCGGTATTTTCTGATCCGGGCGGGTTTTGACATCAAACCGGTTGGGTTGAAGGCGCGGTTTCGCTTTCGGCTCTGTTTTGGAAGGCGGCGGTTTCAGTTTTGTTACCGGAACCCGCGGCCGGTCAATATTCACCGCAACCGGCTTCCAATCGGGCTCAATGATAATATTCACTGCCACCAGCGTGAGCGCGGCAATCAGAAACAGCCCGTGAATGGCCAGGGTTGTAACCAGTGCGCTCGACTTTGCGTGGCGCGCGAAGAATCGTTTATTTCCACTCATTCCGGCCTCCTTTGTTTAACGGCTTCACCCCCTATACGGCTGCCGAAAAAGAGACCTTTGGATTTTTGTGAAAAAAAGTTCGGGCGATATCGCGGCTTTTAAACACCCGGTGTTTCGGGCAAGACGGAATAGGTTTTTCCGAAGAGGGCTTTAACCGCAAACAGCGCGGTTGAAAGCAGTCCCCATCCGAGGCCGATCAATACGCCGGCATCGACGATTCCGCGCCACGGCTGCTCCAGTTTCCGGACAAGAAGGATTAAACTGATAATCACCGCCGTCAGCACATACGACACGATTTTACGTTTCTTCGTTGCGTGGAAATAACCCATACAGAAAAAGGGGGCGAAAATCACCCGTGTCGGAGTTGGGTTGTTTTTCAGATAAAGGGCGCGGGCAGCGGCGCGCGGTGAAAATTTTGAATGGAACCCTTTATAGCCTTCGGCGAAACCGATGAAGAGAATGCTGGCCGAAAAGGCAACCCAGTGAATGGCGGAAAACGCGCCGAATTCGAGTTCGCGGGCATAAGGGAAAAGGCGCCCGAGCGCCCGGCCAAAAAGCAGGCAGAGTCCGGAAATCCCCCAAACCGCGCCGATCCATCCCATCACCGAACTGCTTTTCATGCAAAACAAACCCTTTTAAATTCTCAAAGATACAAAACATCGGCGTAATTCAACGCAAAGGAGGCGCAGTTTACCAGTGAAACCCCGGAAACAAAGCCCAATTTGCTCCGAATCAAAACATGGCACATCCGGTGCTAAATACACGGATATCATCTCCTCCTTCACCAGGCAGCGAATTGAGACCGGATCAGCTCGCTGCCGGTGTTTTTTTTCACCCAAAGGAGTAGTTCCCGCGCCCTCGGCGAGCTGTTTCTTGCCTTTAAAACCGCCACGGCATTTTTCCGAAGTTGCGTCACCCCGGCATATTCAACCGCATTCCCTTTAATCGTCCGGCGGATTTCACCTGCCGACGATTTCAGCAGCCATTCGAGATCGACCGGAATACGGGTATCGATTTTATCTTTCGGCGGGCAGACCGCTGTGCACTGATCGCAGCCGAAAATCCAGTCGCCGATCATCAGCGCCTCCTTCAAATTCAACACCGACCTTTTTTCAATCGTCAGATAGCTGATACATTTACGGGCATCAATCGGTTCCCCGAATTCAATCGCGCGCGTCGGGCAGTTTTTAATACAGGCCAGACAGTCGCTACACCCGAAAGGCATTTTCGGCGTGTGAATAACCTCGGGCAATTCGGCATCGACAAACAGGCAGCCGATAAACACCCGTACATTGGTTCGATCCGGCATCCGCAGCAACCCGTTCCCGCCGATCACCCCCAATCCGCACACCGCGGCAAACAGCCGTTCATCCACGGCCTTTGTGTCCACCGCCGCTTCGGCCTGAATTTCGTTGCCCAGCATCGCTTTCAGTTCGGCCAGCATGCGCTGGCCGTTGGCGTGATAATCCGCCTCTTTCGCATAAGCGGAAATATAGCCCAAAAGCGCATTTTCATCCGGAACCGGAAACGGGTGATTTGCCGCCGGATCGCCCCACTTATTTGTAAAGGCCATAACGATCACCGATTTGGCAAAAGGGAAGGTTTTCCACGGGTCGGCTTTGTCGGGAAACATTCGTTCGAGATACTCCATTTCACCGTGCAGTCCGGCCCGTAACCAGCTTGCAACCTGCCGGTTATGCCGTTCAATCTGCCCGCGCAGCACCGGGTTATCCATCCGGACACACCCCGCCGAATGCGCCCCGATTTCGCGGACCGCATCCGCTAACCACGCTCTGAATTCTGCTGAACTGTTTGCTGTCATTTATCAACCACGGAAACCACTGAATACACGGAAGAAACTTGAATAGCCACACATTCCGTGTATTCAGTGGTTTCCGTGGTTCATGATCTAAAAATCATATTCATGTTTGTGGACGGGCTCGGAATCGGCGGAACCGATCCCGCCGTCAATCCGTTGGCCGGCGACCGCTATCCGCAGCTCAAAAAACTGATTGCCGATGCGATTCCGCTCGATGCCTGTCTCGGCGTTGAAGGTCTTCCGCAAAGCGCAACCGGGCAGGCCGCGCTGCTGACCGGAATAAATGCCCCCGAAATTATGGGGCGGCATATCGAAGGGTTTCCCCCGCCGGCACTGAAAAAGCTGATTCAGCACGAAAACATATTTGCCAAACTGAACCGGCTGGGCAAAACAAGCACCTTTGCCAACGCGTACTGGATCGACGATCCGCACCGTATTCCGCTGCGCCGCCAGTCCGTTACGACCGTAATGACGCTTTCGGTGCTCGGCGGCGTGCGGCATAAAAACGAGCTGCTTTCCGGAAAAGCCGTCAACCACGATATCACCCGCTGGACGATGCACACGCGCGGATACACCGGCGAATTGATCTCCCCCGAAACCGCCGCCGCACACCTACTGAATATTGCGCGCGATTTCGACTTCACCCTTTTTGAATATTTTCTGACCGATCACGCCGGCCATTCCGGCAATACGGAACTGATTGAAACCAGTCTCGGTGATCTCGAACGCTTTATCCCCGAAATCGCCGCCTTTTCCGAAAAACCGAACCATCTTTTCCTGCTTTGCAGCGATCACGGAAATATCGAAAACATCGGCATTTTCACCCACACCCGAAACCCCGTCCCGCTCGTCGCACTCGGTACCGGTTCCGAAACATTCCGTTCCTGCACAAAACTGACCGATGTTTCTCCGGCCATTTTAAAGGCGTTCAAATCATGCTGACATTTTCGAGCCGGGAAAAACTCCGGTCGAAAGTCATAACTTCACTGGCATCGTCAAGCAGGTGCATTCGGATCAGGCGATCAACAAAACCGGCTCCGGTTCCCCGGTATTCTTCCAGTACGGCAAGCGCGTGCCCTGTCCCCTGAATCATCGGCGATTCGAGAAACTCTTTCAGTGCCTGCACCGCTTTGATTTTGGGCACTTCGTAATAATGAATCAAAGCATGGTAAGCTTCGGCAACGGCCAGATCACAGACGCAAATCCGGACACCGGCATTAAAAGCATTTTCAATAAATACTTTGGCTTTTTCAGCCTGATTCACGGGTTCGCCGACCAGGAGACGCAGCAGTACGCAGGTATCAATCCCTACCGATTTCATGACTTCTTTTCGCCGATTTCGCGTCCGATTGATGCACGAATGGTATCCATTTCATGCGATTTTCCGGCCGCATAACCGCTCAATGCCCCGAACCAAGGCATTCCCGGCTTCTCCTTTGCATGAATGACCCACGCAGCGTCTCCGCCCAGAATGCGGCGTTCCAGTTGTAGTTCGTCGCCGGGTTTAACCCCTAATTCCTCGCAAAGTGTCGCTGGCAGGGTTGCCTGCCGTTTACTTGTCAATTTTAAGGCAAAAGTCGGCTTTGTCAAGCTGACTGTGGCCGTGAATTATTTTATCCATAATCATTTTGTCGAACCTCCTGCCGGTTCGGTAGAGTCCGCCGGATGAATCAGAAAGAACCAAAACGCCCGGATTGGGACGAATATTTCGTGGATATTGCGCATGTGGTTTCGAGCCGAGGAAACTGCTGTCGACGGAAGGTTGCGGCGGTGATTGTGCGCGATCGGCGGATTATTTCAACCGGCTATAACGGTACGCCGCGCGGTATTGAAAACTGCTGCGACGGCGGCTGCGCCCGTTGCGCTTCGGACGCGCCTTCGGGCGGAAATCTCGGTGAATGCATCTGCGCGCACGCCGAGGAAAATGCGATCGTACAGGCGGCGTATCACGGCATCAGCGTGAAAGACGGAACGCTTTACTGCACGCTCAGCCCCTGTTTGATGTGCACCAAAATGATCATTAACGCCGGTATAAAAGAGGTGGTGTTTGAAACAGAATACCATTTCACCGATCAGGCCCGCAGCCTGTTTGCGGCTGCCGGGGTGCTTTGCCGTCAATTTAAACGAAACTAACGAATGAAATTATCAGCCCTTATTTTTTTCTGCGGATGTGCCGCGCTCGCCTTTGGCGAACTGGATTATTCCGACTGCTTTTTCCCCGGCGAGGTTTCCGAATATAAAGTCACGTGGATGAAAGTTCCGCTTTCATGGTCGAAATCAACCACGGAAGCCTTCGAGGAAAACGGTCGAAAGCTCATTAAACTCACGATGATTTCCCAAACGTACAAAGCCTACAAACACATCTACGAAGTCGATGACAAATCGGAAGTCATTATTGACCCGAAAACCGCGCTGCCGCTTCGCTTCGATTTTGTTCTCAACGAAGGCAGCCGCAGCAAAAGCCACTACACGACATTCGACCACAAAAACAGGCAGGCGGTATTTATCGACCGAATTGAAAATACCACCAACACCGTCGAAATCGCCGAAGACACCCGCGATATTCTGAGCTACCTTTACGCCGTCCGCAAAACCGATCTGACCGAGCTGGCAAAGCAGACCCACAAGCTGTTCGTCGACGGGAAAATTTATGACCTGAAACTGAAAATCGGGGAAGAGAAGCAGCTGAAAATTGACGAACACGGAAAGGTCGACTGCGTTGAAATTGAACCGGTTGCCGAATTTGACGGCCTATTTCTGCGGCAGGGGAAAATCGCCTTTTGGGTTTCAAAGCCCAACCGCCGTATGATTACATGTGTCGAAGCCAAGGTTCCCGTCGGGAAAATCAATGTGAAGCTGCAAAGCGTTGCGGGGCCGGGCGATGATTTTTGGACCCAGAAAGAAAAGAGCGAATGAAAATCAGTATCCAGCGGGCGCAGGAGCTTCTGCAATGCGCCGAATGTAAACGTATTTTAGTGGTGGGCGATCTGATGATGGATCGCTTTGTTTATGGAACCGTTTCGCGTATTTCGCCCGAAGCCCCCGTTCCGGTGGTTCGCGTCAGCCACGAAAAATCGATGCCGGGCGGCGCGTGCAACGTCGCGTCGAACCTGCTCGCCCTCGGAGGAAAAGCCTCTATGGCCGGCGTTATCGGCAAAGATGCCGTCGGCGACGAACTTAAAGGCCAGCTATCCGGCAACGGCGTCACGCTGAATGCCGTCATTGAAAACCCCGACCAGCCGACCTGCATCAAAACCCGGATTGTTGCCGAACGCCAGCAGGTGGTTCGCGTCGATCGCGAAGAGTATTTTCAGCTCTCCGAAGAAGCGCTCGCTGAATTCTGCAAACTGATTGAACAGGAAATGGAGCAGGCCGACGGCGCTATTATTGAAGACTACGGAAAAGGCTCCGTTCAGCAGGCCGTTGTTGACGCCGTAATTGCCGCCGCCGCAAAAACCGGCATTCCCGTCGGCTACGACCCCAAAGACGACCATATCCTCAAAATGGAAGGCGTCTCCGTCGTCACGCCGAACCGGAAAGAAGCCTTCGGCTCCGCCGGAATCCCCGAAGGAAAACCGGCGGAAAATCCGCTTGAAGATATCGCCCTTTTAAAAGTCGGCCAAATTCTCGCCGAAAAATGGAAAGCAAAACACACGCTGATCACCCTCGGGCCGCACGGTATGCTGCTGCTCAACGAAGGCGATAAACCGCAGCACATTCCGACCCGTGCGCGCGAAGTATTCGATGTTTCCGGCGCGGGCGATACCGTGATTGCAACCTACGTCCTCGCTCTCGCCTGCGGCGCAACCTATCTCGAAGCCGCCGAACTCTCCAACTTTGCCGCTGGCGTCGTCGTCGGAAAACTCGGCACCGCCACCTGCACCCGCAAAGAACTGATCGACTACATGAAAGCCCACGCGGAGGAACTCTAATGGCCAGAATCGCCGGCGTTATCCCGTCCCGCTGGGGCTCCACCCGCTTCCCCGGAAAAAGCCTCGCCATCATTGCAGGCAAACCGATGGTTCAATGGGTTGTTGAGCGCGTGAAACAGGCCCAAAAACTCGATTGCGTCATTGTCGCAACTGACGATCAACGGATCGCGGATTGTGTGAACGGGCTGAAGTTTCCCGGCGTAAAAGTGGCGATGACCCGGCCCGACCATCCGTCCGGAACCGACCGGATTGCCGAAGCGGTGCAGGATCTTGAACTCGACGCCGTCATTAATGTGCAGGGCGACGAACCGCTGATTGATCCCGCGCTGATTGACGAACTCGCCGATGTGATTGCTTCCGGCGAATGGGATATGGCCACCGCCGCAACCCTCATTGAAGACGAAACACAAGTGAATGATCCGTCTGTTGTGAAAGCCGTTTTCAGCCGCGACGGACAAGCCCTCTATTTTTCGCGCTCCACCATTCCGCACATTCGCGAACCGCACGGTATCGACCACACCGGCATCTACTGGCGGCATATCGGTATTTATGCTTACCGCCGCGACTATCTGCTCAAACTTGTCGCCGAACCGCCTTGCGCCCTCGAAAACCTCGAAAAGCTCGAGCAGCTCCGCGCGCTCAATATGGGCTGTAAAATGAAGGTGATTAAAACAGAAGACTTCGGCATCGGCGTCGACACCCCCTCCGATGTCGCCAAAGCCGAGGCACTACTTGTAAAACTATAGAGATCCACAGATTCCACCGATTACCCCGATTTCGAATCCATTAATCCGTGTAATCTGTGAACAAAAAAGGTCGTCAAATGACAAAGACAATTAATGTTAAAGGCGTAAAATTCGGCGGTAAACATCCGCTGGCGCTGATTGCCGGACCGTGTGTAATTGAAAGCCGCGAGGGCTGCATGGCGATTGCCGACAAGCTGGTGAAGCTTTCAAAAAAACAGAACATCCCGTTCGTGTTTAAAGCGTCGTACGACAAAGCCAACCGCACGTCGATCCATTCATATCGCGGCCCCGGAATTGAAA
>QKFE01000110.1 GCA_003252225.1 Kiritimatiellales bacterium
AAAACCACCGTCTTCACCCCCGCGCCCTGGAAGGTGCCGCCGGGGCAGTCGAGCACGGTGTGCAGGTTGCAGGATTCCAGCAGCAGTTTCCGCAAACTCACGGAGGCGTTGTCGGTGTTGCTCAAAAAGGTGTTTTTAATCACGACGCCGGCGCGGCCGCCCGCCTTGAGCATTTTGATAAAGTGCTGAAGAAACAGGAACGCCGTCTCGCCGGTGCGGATGGGAAAGTTCTGCTGCACCTCCTTGCGCTCCTTGCCGCCGAAGGGCGGGTTGGCGAGGATCACGTCGTGGCGGTCCTTTTCCTGGATATCGGTGAGGTTGATGTCGGCCAGTGTATTGACGTGCTGGATGTTGGGCGTTTCAATCCCGTGCAGGATCAGGTTCATGATGGCGATGACATACGCCAGCGACTTTTTCTCTTTCCCGTAAAACGTGCTTTCCTGGAGCTTTTTGAGTTCCGCCGTTTTGAGGTTCTTTGCCCCGCGCATGTGGTCGAACGCCTCGCAGAGGAAGCCCGCCGATCCGACCGCGCCGTCGTAGACCGTTTCGCCGATTTTGGGATCGACCACTTTAACAATGGCGCGGATAAGCGGACGCGGGGTGTAGTATTCGCCGCCGTTGCGTCCGGCGTTGCCCATGCGCTGGATCTTGGCTTCGTAGAGCTCGCTCAGTTCGTGCTTTTCGCTTTGCGAGCGAAACCTCAACCCGTCAATCAGGTCAATGATCTCCCTTAAATTGTAACCGCTGTTGATCTTGTTTTTGATCTCCCCGAAAATCTCGCCGATCTTATATTCGATGGTGTCCGGCCCGTCGGCGCGCTGCTTGAAGCCGTGCAGGTAGGGAAACAGTTTCTGGTTCACGAAGTCGCGCAGGTCGTCGCCGGTCAGCGCGGTGTTGTGGTCGAGCTTCCCACCCGCCCCTTTCGGCGCGGCCCAGTTTTCCCAGCGGTATTCCTCGTCCAGAATCCATGAGTATTTTTTGCCGCCCAGCGCCGCGACGTCGGCGCGGTCCTGTTCCAGCCCGTCGAGGTATTTGAGGAACAGCAGCCAGGAGGTCTGCTCCGTATAATCCAGTTCGGTGGTGCAGCCGGACTCTTTCCATAGAATGTCGTCGATGTTTCTAAAAGCCTGTTCAAACATAAGAAGGCACTTTCCTGAGTTCCAATTCACGCAACAAAAACCGGGCAACAGAATAGAAAGTACACTTCTGCCGGACAAGCTTCTGCCGTTAAAAAGAAAGGCGTCTGCAATCTCAATGCGGCATAAAGCACAGCACCTGATCGGTCATATCAGCAGCCCGTTCGAATCGAGGATGATTTGTCATTCCTGCTCGGCTTTCGGGGCGCGGGACATTAGATCGAGGACGGCCTTGCGGGGGTCTTTGCCTTCGTGAACGACGGCGTTGACCTGTTCGGTGATGGGGACGGATATGCCGAGTTCGTCGGCGAGTTCCTTTGCAGCCTGGCAGTTCCAGATGCCTTCGGCGACCATTTTCATGCCGGCCATAATTTCTTCGAGGGTTTCGCCTTTTCCGAGCCGTTCGCCGACGCCGCGGTTACGGCTGTGCCGGCTCATGCAGGTCACCATCAGATCGCCGATTCCGCTGAGGCCGGAGAAGGTTTCAGGTTTTGCGCCGAGCGCGACGCCCAGCCGGGTGATTTCGGCGATCCCGCGCGTCATGAGCGCGGCTTTTGAATTATCGCCGAATCCCATTCCGTCGGAAATACCGGCGGCAACGGCGACGACGTTTTTGAGCGCACCGCCGAGTTCAACACCGACAACATCGTCGAGGGTATAAACGCGGAAGGCGTCGTTCACAAAAAGGGCCTGTATTTTTTCTGCGACAGAATGGTCTTTTGCGGCGATGGCGACGGCGCACGGCACTCCGCGCGCAACTTCTTCGGCGTGGCTCGGTCCGGAAAGCACAGCAACCGGTCGACCTAAAATATGCTCCGCCGTTTCACTCATCCGTTCGTGGGTCTGTTCGTCGAGTCCTTTTGTGGCGCTGACAATTAAAGCCGTTTCGGGAATGAAGGGTTTAAAGGCTTCGACCACCGGTTTGTAAAAGCGCGACGGAACCACCAGCACAACCAGATCAGCACCGGTTACGGCAGTTTCGTGATCGGACGTCCATTTCAGCGATTCCGGCATTTTTACGCCGGGCAAATAGGCGGTGTTTTCGCCGGCCGATTTCACCTCATCTAAATAGTCCGCGAACGGCCCCCACACCGTTACTTCGTGTCCGTTGCGGTCGAGTACCATCGCCAAAGCCGTGCCCCAGCCGCCGTCGCCAATTACCGTTGCTTTCATCAAAAATCTTTCCTTTAAAGTAGAACAAGCGTCCCGCTTGTTTATCTGTAGTGAGCGACAAGCGAGACGCTTGTCCTACTTTTTCTTCCCGAACCGGTGTTCTGTACCGCTGATCAGCCGTTTAATGTTTGCGCGGTGCAGCCAGATGACGAGCAGCGCCATCACGGAAAGCGCGCATTTTATGATTGTGCTCTCTTCGCGCGGATCGACCCAGACGGTGATACCGACGGCCGCCGCCGCCAAAACGGAGGCAAGTGAAACATAGCGCGAAATTAAAACCGTTATCAGCCAAACCGCAAAACCGACGGCGACCGCCAGCGGAGCGACGCCGAGCAGCATTCCGGCGCTGGTCGCAACGCCTTTTCCGCCCTTGAATTTCAGATACACCGGGAAGCTGTGCCCGATTATGGCGAGCAGCCCGAACAATACCCCCCAATCGCCCTCAACTTTTCCAATCAGCGGGAAAACAAACGAGGGGATAAAGCCTTTGAGCGCATCAAGCGTGAAGGTGAAAATCCCCCACCCTTTTCCAACGACGCGAAAGACATTGGTGGCGCCGATATTGCCGCTGCCTTTTTGGCGGATATCAACACCGCGCGATTTCGCAACCAGCAATCCGAACGGAACTGCGCCGAACAGATAGGCAATCAGTGCTAATAAAAAAATGGTCATGTTTATCCCTGTTTGAAAGGCGCGTTTGTAACGGATGCCCCTTCATCTGCCAAACCCTTTTATTCCACCGCCTTGTCCTTCGCGAATATCTCCAGAATAGACTCCAGATTTCCCGAGGACAGATTGCGTTTCAGCGCCGCCTCAACATCAATAGCGGGTTGCCGCAGATTTCCCTGCAGCGGAACAACCAGCTTCAGTTCTTCCACCGTGCCCGATCTGCCCAGCTTTTTTACCAGGCTGTGTTTTAATTCAACGTTGCGGAAACGGAGGCCTATTTTGGATTGCTGAAACCAGCCGTTACGGCAGTAGATGCGCGGATCGCACCCGAACGGCTCGCTGCGAAGGCCGTACCGGCTGTGCAGCCGGCCCATAAAACGCGGATCGATTTCCAATACCTGTCCGGTTAAATCAAACGTAAGGCGGCGGAAATCCTGAACCGGAGCCAGCTCAAGAAACAGGTCGATTTTGAAGCATTCAGGACGGCCGGACTGACCGCCGCTCAAATGGGCCCGCCCCCATTTTGTTTCCGGATCCGCGAGGGTGGAGAGGTTTTCCGCCTTCAGCTCCATATCCAGCGCCACATCCAGATCGCCCTGTTTCATATCCGTGTAATGAACGCGGGCCTTGCAGCGAAGAGACTCAACCAGAATTTCCGGTATCGACGGTTCCGGCGGGGGCGTTCCCCGGGATTCCGGTTGGGGCGATTTTTCCGGCGCAGGTGTTTTTTCCGGTTCGGACGCTGTCGGCTCAGACCGGGGCATTTCCGGTTGGGGCGATTTTTCCCGAAGCACCGCAATATTCACATCTCCGGCCTCATTCCGAATGACGTGCACCAGCGCGTCCCTGATTTCAACATGCTTCACCAGAATCAGCTTCTGCGTCAGCATTTGCCAGTAATCCACCCCGATATCGATGCGGTTGATGACCGCCATATTTTCCAGCGCAAAGCCGTCCGGATTTTTGATTTTCACCTTTTTCAAAATCAGCCGCCCTTCCGGAATATTCACCGAAAGGCGGCCGACCTCCGCATCGATCCCCGTCTCCCGTTCCAGCTGCGGCAGCACCGTTCCGTGCATGGTATCCGTCAGGGCATACAGCAGGAAAAAATGCAGCACTGCCAGCATACAGGCACCCAGCCCGAAAAGGCCCCCCAAAATTTTAAAGGTGGTTTTCATATTCCTCATCAGATGCCCGGAGC
>QKFE01000345.1 GCA_003252225.1 Kiritimatiellales bacterium
TCAACTTTTGCGCCGACCGTTGCGCCGTCAATATCGGTTACATCCACCGTCATCTGATCCATCGAAACGCGCCCGCAGACCGGCGCATCCTGCCCGTTAATCCGAACCACCGCTTTACCGGAAAGGCATCGAAAATAGCCGTCGCCGTAACCGATCGGCACAATTCCCACCCGACTGTCACGACTGAATTCGTGCGTCAGGCCGTAGCCCGCTTTACCGCCGCACGGCACATGTTTCACCGCAATCAGTTTTGCCCAGACCGACATGCAGGGTTTCAGTCCGATATCGTTTGAAAGGTAGTCCGACGGATGGCAGCCGTAAATGGAAAGGCCCGGTCGAACCATGTCAAAATGGGTTTCAGGAAAATCGATTATGGCCGCCGAATTCGCCGCATGAAAAACCAAATCCTCTTTTGCCGGCAGAATCGACTTGAACAGTTCGAGCTGTTTGAAAACTTCGGAACGATCCGGTTCATCCGCCGTTGCAAAGTGGGTGTAAATACCGGTCAGTTTCACATCCGGGCAGGCCAAAACCGCTTCAATCAAATCCGGAGCCTGTTGCGCCGGGATTCCCATACGCCCCATTCCGGTATCGACCTTCAAATGCACCTTCGCCGTTTTACCCACCCGCTTCGCCGACGCCTGAATCACCGCCAACGCGGACTTCGACATCACCGTCTGCGTAATTTCCTGCCAGACCAGTTCATCCTGAATTTTAAAATCATCAAAATAGGCCGACAAAAAACAGAGGACAAAACCGTGATAACCCTTTTGCCGCAGCTCCAGCGCCTCAATCGGCGAAGCCACCGCAAACCCGTCCACCAATTCCGCCAGCACCGGATAGAGCACATCCATTCCGTGTCCGTAGCAGTCATCTTTGACCACCAAACACAGCTTCACCCGCTCGCCCACATGTGACCGCAATGCCGCCACATTATGCCGGATCGCTGATTCGGAGATCATTGCTGTCAGATAGTTTTTCATTAAAAGCAGAGGAAGCTTCCAGCTTCATTATACATGAAATAAACAGGCATTGGTTTGTACCCTTAACAAAAGGAAAAACCAATGCCTATCGGCGGAAAACGAAGCCGGAAGCTTCGTCTACACGATCAGACTAAGCGTTTGCCAACTGAGTGCTGTGCGTTGTTTCAAAAGCGGCGATCTCGTTTTCAAACTGTAGTGATTCGGCAATATCATCCATTCCAAGCAGCAGTTTTTCTTTAACGGCCGGATCGGCATCAAACTTGAATACCGTTTCGCCGAAAGTCACCGTCTGCTCTTCAAGATTAACCGTTGCTTCCAGCGGCTCTTCGGATGCGGCCATTTCGAAAATACGGTCAACCTGTTCGCTGGAAAGCTGAACCGTCAGAATACCGTTCTTCGCGCAGTTGTTGCGGAAAATATCGGCAAATCCCGGAATATCCCCTTCCGTCGGCGCGATGACCACTTTAAAGCCCTGCTGGGCCACCGCCCAGACCGCATGTTCGCGGCTCGATCCGCAGCCGAAATTATTGCGACCGACCAGAATCGAAGCCCCCTGTGTTTTCGGCTGGTTCAAAATAAAGGCCGTATTTTCAGAGCCGTCGTCGTTATAACGCCAATCTGAAAACAGCGCCGGACCGAATCCGGTGCGCTTGATCGATTTCAAATGTTCCTTCGGGATCAGCGCATCTGTGTCAATATTCGCACGGTCAACCGCACAAACAATGCCTGTAAATGTTTCAAACTTTTCCATTTTTAAACTCCTGTATTAAAACCACGAATCTGCACAAATTATACGAACTGAATCTCTTTCGTGCCGATTCGATCCATTCGTGGTTAAAGATCACGGACATCAACAAAGTGGCCGTGAATAGCGGCTGCCGCAGCCATGGCCGGGCTGACAAGATGCGTTCTTCCGCCGCGACCCTGCCGCCCTTCAAAGTTACGGTTTGAAGTCGATGCACACCGCTCTTTGTCAGCCAGTTTATCCGGGTTCATCGCGAGGCACATGCTGCATCCGGCATAGCGCCATTCTGCGCCCGCTTCAAAAAAGATGCGGTCGAGCCGCTCTTTTTCCGCCTGATAGCGGACTTTTTCGGAGCCCGGCACCACCAGTACACGAACGCCGTCGGCAACCTTTTTGCCTTCCATAATTTTCGCTGCTTCGCGCAGGTCTTCAATACGGCCGTTGGTGCAGCTGCCGATGAATACGGCGTTGATTTTGATATCGGTCATTTTCTGCCCCGGCTCAAGGCCCATATAATCGAGGGCGGTTTTCACATCTTCCGGCGCATATTCCGGAACCGCGTCAAGCTGCGGCACTGTGCTGTTCACGCCGGTCACCATTCCCGGGCTGGTTCCCCAGGTTACCTGCGGTTCAATTTTCGTAACGTCGATCACCAGTTCTTTATCGAACACCGCGTCATCGTCCGTGAAAAGCGTTTTCCAATACGCAATCGATTTTTCGAGCGCTTCATCTTTCGGAGCAAACGGGCGGTCTTCCGCCGTCACATAATCGATCGTGGTTTGATCCGGCGCAATCAGGCCGGAACGCGCGCCCGCTTCAATCGCCATATTACAGACCGTCAAACGGCCTTCCATTGAAAGCGCTTTAATTGCATCGCCGCAGAACTCAAAAGCGCAGCCTGTTCCGCCGGCCGTACCGATCTGTCCGCAGAGTTCGAGCACCAAATCCTTCGCCGTAACACCGATCGGGATTTTACCCTTAAACTCAACCTTATATTGCTTCGGCTTTTTCTGGCGCAGCGTCTGTGTGGCCAAAACATGCTCCACTTCGGAGGTTCCGATACCGAACGCAATCGCGCCGAAAGCGCCGTGTGTCGCGGTGTGCGAATCGCCGCAAACCACGGTTGTCCCCGGAAGGGTGATCCCCTGTTCCGGGCCGATAATGTGCACCACACCCTGTTTATCGGACTCCATTCCGTAGAACGTGATTCCGTTATCCGCGCAGTTCTTCGCAAGCGCATCCACCTGTGCCTTGGCGATCGGGTCGGTAATTTCCGTGCGGCTGTCCGTCGGCACATTGTGGTCGGTCGTCGCAAAGGTCAGCTCCGGATGGCGGACTTTGCGCCCCGCGAGCCGGAGCCCTTCAAACGCCTGCGGACTCGTGACTTCGTGAACGAGATGGCGGTCGATATAAAGCAGGACTTCGCCGCCGGGCAATTCCTTGACGACATGCTTATCCCAGATTTTTTCAAACAGTGTTTTTCCCATAATTTTACCTATATTTTAAATAAGCGGGGGATTATAGGTCGCCCCATCCCCCGTTCAAGCCATTCTTTGAGAAGAAGTCACGCTCCCGCAATCGGCCCGACTGCGGGAGAAATAACGGCGTGATTCGGTGACAGGGAAGCCCCGGGCACTCCGCAACAGGTTTAAAAATGCAAACCGAATTAATAATCGCGGAATACCGGGCCGTTTGTCAGGCTCGCTTCGCCCGGAATAAGATAGGGAATAATTGCGTCAAGCAGCTCGTGTGAAGGCACGTCGGTTTTGAACATCGGCAGAATCGGGCCGCTCAGCCGGTTACGCTCATATTCCTCCCCCTGAACCTCAACGCAAAGCATCGCATCGAAATGCCCGCCCGGAACTTCACCCACCAACACCTCCATCGGCAGCGGCACTCCGGCTTTCAGCGTGATCCAGTCACCGACTTCCGCCGTGTTGTTACCCATCTGATAACGTCGGCTTTTGGAGTCATTGGACTGCCAGGTCGGGCTCAGGGCACTCTGTGTATTCCAGTTTCCGCCCGGCCAGCTTGCATTCAGGGCGATTTTTCCATCAACCCGCACCACCAGAATATCGTCCCCCTGCCCCCAGAAACGGAAAGTGATATCCTCTTTATGCACCAGTTGCCCTTTATAGTGAGCCATCCAGCACCAGCCGACCGTATCGTGCTCGCCAAAAGCCGCTGGACCCAACGACGAAATCACCGTCGGCATCATAAAACTGGTGGCATACAGCTTTTTCGGCGAGCGATAATACGGCGACAATTTGGTGGTGTTCCATCCGTTGCGGACAAACTCACTGACCCGGTCAACGAACGTGCCTTCGTCCATAATTTTTGATTTACCGCGCCGATCGCGCTTAAAATCATAGAACGTCCCCTCAAAATCGTTCCCGATAGACTGCCCCGCCCCGAAAATGGAAACATCTTCGAGGTTCGGCATAA